>CAYMXM010000175.1:0-9200 GCA_964394065.1 uncultured Pirellula sp.
CGCTGACGGCGGCTTTGAATGGAGGCGTTGTTTAACGGAATGAATTCCGTTCTACCTTCTCCTCCAACGCTTTCGCGATCTGCAGTAGCTTTCGCTCCGCAAGAGGTGGGGCTTGAAAATGGATTCCCATGGGCATTCCGTTGCTGTGCTTTCCCATCGGCATGGAGAGAGCAGGAAGCCCGGCTAAATTGGCGCTGACGGTGTAGAGGTCCTCGAGATACATCGCCACAGGATCATCCGATCTTGCCCCTAACGAAAAAGGTGTGGTCGGCGTGGTCGGCCCGAGAATGATGTCGACTTTTTGAAACGCAGCATCGTAGTCCGAGCGGATCAAGCGACGGACTTGAAGAGCTTTCAAATAATAGGCTTCGTAGTAGCCGGCGCTCAAGGTATAGGTACCCAACATCACGCGTCGTTTGACTTCAGCTCCGAAACCTTGCGAACGCGTTTGTTTGTACATCGCGATCAAGGGGCTCTCGTGGGTAGCTCGATCCGAGGCGTTTGCTCGAAAGCCGTAGTGGGCTCCGTCGTAGCGGGAGAGGTTGCTGCTCGCCTCGCTGGGAGCGACGATGTAATACGTGGAGATGGCATAGCGGTGGTGCGGGAGTTCTACTTCGATGATCTCGTGACCAAGCTTTCGATAGATCTCGATAGCATTTTCAATCCCAGCTCGGATTTCAGGATCCAACCCGGGGCTCTCTAGATGCTCTCGAACGAATCCAATGCGAAACCGCTCACCATCGATGGCAAGGGAGTTTCCGTAGGATTCGGCTGGTTGATTGATACTCGTCGAATCGCGAGGATCATGCCCAGCGATCACATCAAGGATGATCGCGAGATCTTCGACGGTCTTGCCGAACGGTCCCGCTTGATCCAGGCTACTTGCGAAGGCGATTAACCCGTAACGGCTGACCCGACCGTAAGTCGGCTTCAACCCGCAGACACCGCAGTAGGCAGCCGGTTGACGAATCGAGCCACCGGTATCGGTTCCGATGGAGGCGGGTACAAAACCTGCCGCAACGCTGGCCGCCGATCCACCACTACTTCCCCCGCAGGTCTTGCTCGTGTCCAAGGGGTTGCGACTGGCACCTTGGATGCTGGTTTCGGTCGAGCCCCCCATCGCGAACTCATCGAGGTTGGTCTTCCCGATCAGAATCCCGTTGGCGTTCTGCAATCGTTCCACCAAGTCCGCATCGTACGGAGGAATGAACCCATCTAGCATCCGCGAACCGCAGGTCGTCGGCATCGATCGGGTACATAGGTTGTCCTTGATCGAGATCGGAATCCCAGCGATCGGTGAAAGAGGTTCACCACGGCTCCGCATCCCGTCGATCGATTTCGCCTTCGCCAATGCAGCTTCTGCATCGATATAGGTAAAGGCATTGATGGTCGAATCCTCTTTGGCGATCCGATCCAGACAATGCTGGGTCAGTTCGACGCTGGAGAACTCCCCTTTTGCGAGTTGCTGTCGGATGGTTTTGAGAGACGAAAGAAGCATGGGGAAGTTTGAAGTTTGAAGTTTGAAGTTTGAAGTTTGAAGTAGGAAGTAGGAAGTAGGAAGTAGGAAGGGGGAAGGGGGAAGGGGGAGGGTGTGTAAAGCGGAAGGGTGGCACGCTCAGAGCGCAGCGATGGGCGTGGAGGACTTCTCGGAAGATTGAGAATAGTCTCAAAACATCACGCCCATCGCTACGCTCTGAGCGTGCACCCAAATTAGGCTCCTTTTTACCCAAACTGCCAAGTTTGCCTCCGATGCGCCAGGCCACCCTACGACTTACGGTTTAGGAGGATACCCGTATCGGCCTCGTATTTGTTCCCAGGAGGTTTTGAGGGAGTCGAGGAGCCGACCGACATGCCCGGAAGCCATGAAGACACGGCAACTGACAGCCGATTGTGGATAAAAATTTGTGATGAAGTCGAAGCTGAACTCGTAAGGTCCATGTCCGATCATCACGGCATTCGCGTAACAACCGCTCAAGATCTCGTCTCGCAACTTCAGTTCGTCGTAGACTTCTTGAGGGCTTTGGCGACGCGGTTGAGGTGGGGGTTGTTGCTGATCGCTTGGCGGGGTAGCCCCGGCATGCACATCGATCGAATTCGATTCCAAGGGGCTTGAGGATCCTCCCCCTCCTCCCCCGACAGCGCCCGCAGAATTCTGAGATGGGGATGCTTGGTCGAGTGGGCTAGGTTCCGTTGGCTCATCGATGGGTGGCTTGACGGGGGAGTTGGCGACATCAAGAGGTGCAGAGGTTGGATTCTGGTCGGGAATCGGCTGCACGTTCGGGGTTTGGGGAGGGAGGAGCCCTGGGAGTTCCCCGTACCGTTGTCGAAAGAGCTCGATATTGGTGGTGAGGGCATCGATGAACTGGGGCATAACAAGGTGGGGTAAAACCACGCGTGCTACGACGCAGCTGGGTCGGGGAAGATTCCGCACAAAGTCGAGCAAATACTCCGTGCCTCCCGTCACGACGATGACCCCCGTACTGATTTCCCCCCGAGCCACATGATCGGGAACCCTCGCTCGGACAGCTGGCATATTCTCAAGCGGGTCGGGACGGTCTTCGGGATGTGGAGGAAACGTCATTCTTGATCGTGAACCTACGTATGTGAGAATGGAGAAAAACGGATCATACCATATCCCATGTAGAACGGAATTCATTCCGTTAACCGCCGTCTCCAGCTCCTACCCCCAATGAACGTCATGTCAGCCCCTATCTCAGGGCCGCCGAAGCCCCCCGCAGGTGGCGAGAGGCTCTGGCCCCCAACGTGGTACTTCAACAGCCCTTAGATAGAGACCGGCTCGCAGCGCTGACGGCGGCTTTTAATAGAAGCGTTGTTTAACGGAATGAATTCCGTTCTACATTGGGGGAACAAATCCTATATATTCTCAATCTCGCGACCTCTTCCTTCCAGCCCCGACCGAACATGACCAATTCACCTGCTAGCCATTCCAACTTGCCCGATACCGAACAGCAACTCATTCAGCGTGCCTTAAAAGAAGCGCGAGATACGAAGGTCTTAGCCGTTGCCGATGGAGCAAGGTATCGAGTTCCAGAGCTCTTTGTCGAATCGTTCGGAGGATCCCGAGGGATTGTCATCGCGGACAAGAATACTTTCGAGAAAGAGGGAGCCGATGTGCAACAGGCGCTTCAAAAAGCTGGCATTCCCACCGACGAACCCTTTCTTTTTCCTGATGACGTCTACGGGGAATCGACCTTCGTCGAGATGCTAGAATCCCGCCTTCGAAAAACCCAAGCCATTCCGATTGCGGTAGGTGCCGGTAGCATCAATGACTTGGCCAAGCTGGCTGCCCATCGACAAAATCGACGCTACATGTCTGTTGCTACCGCAGCCTCCATGGATGGGTACACCGCCTACGGCGCGTCGATCACGCATATCGGCTCCAAGCAAACCTTCGATTGCCCGGCCCCCCTCGTCGTTGCTGCCGATCTGGAAGTCATCCGGAATGCTCCTCCCTCCATGAACGCCTCGGGCTATGCCGATCTTCTTGCCAAAGGAGTTGCGGGTGCCGATTGGATCTTGGCCGATGCGTTGGGGGAAGAGCCGATTCACCCTCTCGCGTGGTCTACCGTCCAAGATGCTCTCCCGAGTTGGGTCGATCATCCCGAAGGGGTCGCCTCCTCCGATCCCGAAACTCTTCGTCGACTGGTCGTCGGATTGATGATGGGCGGTTTTGCCATGCAAGCCTCTCGCTCAAGCCGTCCCGCTTCCGGTGCCGAACATCAGTTCAGCCACCTTTGGGATATGCAACATCACACGCATAACGGCGCAGCCCCTTCGCATGGTTTCAAAGTGGGGATCGGAACCCTCGCCTCCCTGGCTCTTTATAAGTACTTGCTCGCTCAAGATCTGACCAAGCTGGATATCGATCAAGCCGTTGCAAACTGGCCAACTCTCTCGGAGTTGGAGAAGCGAATCGAGTCGTCTCTCGGTGAGGATCGAGAGCTTGCGGATAAGGGACTCGAAGAATCGCGTGCCAAGTATCGGGACCATGACTACATTCGAAACCAGTTAACCTTTATCACGCAACATTGGAATGATATTCGATTCAAACTAGAGAAGCAGCTGCGCCCCTTTGAAGAGGCTCGCGAGATGCTGAGGAAAAGTGGGAGCCCATTCGAACCGGAACAGATCGGCATCTCCCAAGCCCGTTTGCAACAAAGCTACGAACAAGCCTTTTACATCCGAAGACGATTCACCGTCCTCGACTTCGCAATGCGCACCGGGTTGCTGCAGGGAGGTGGACGCGAAGCGTCCCCCCATCACAACTCGACGCGTTAGCGAGGGACTGCGTCGCGAGTGCACGTGGCCCCTCGTTGGGAATACTTCGGACGCCGGAGGGCAAGTCACTGAGGCGCGAAGGGTGTGCTGTGAGACTTTGAATTGGATGCGTGGTTGCAAGTGCTATCCCTCGCTAACGCGTCGGGTTGTGATTTCGCGGCCTCGCTTACGCGTCGGCCAAACATCCCCCCCTCTCCCCGAAGCGGAGCGAGGGGAGCAGAATCTAGAAAAACTCAACTATGTCCTCCTCACCAATGCTCCCTCTACCCAAAAAAGTTCAGCACGTCGCGCTCGACATGGACGGGACAATCTATCGAGGTGGCAAGCTTTTCGACGTAACACTCCCGTTTCTCCAAACATTGCGAGAGCTAAGTATTGGATATTCCTTTCTCACCAACAACACATCCCTCAGCAAAGGGGATTACGTCGCGAAACTTCAGAAGCTAGGAATCGACGCGAAGCTCGAAGAAGTCAACACACCTGTCGATGCGACGATCGGATGGCTTCGCACGCATTTACCCAACTCTCGATCTCTCGCTGTCCTTGGAACCCCTTCCCTATGCCGCGAGTTGGAAGAAGCGGGGTGGAAGATCGATTGGGAGGCTCCCGACGCGATGGTCGTCGGCTTCGATACGAACCTAGTTTACGACCGTCTTTGCAAGACCGCCTACTGGATAGATCAAGGGGTTCCCTTCATCGCGACCCACCCCGATTTTGTTTGCCCAACCGATCAGCCAACGGTCCTGGTGGATTGTGGAGCGGTATGCGCTTGTTTAACCGCAGCAACGGGGTGCAAACCGATCGTCCTCGGAAAGCCCGAGCCTTCGATGCTCCTCGAACTCGCCGCGCGCCATCAAATTCCCGTAGAGAATATCGCGATGGTTGGAGATCGCATTTACACCGACATGGCAATGGCGGAACGAGCCGGAGCGATATCGGTTTTGGTCTTGAGTGGAGAAGCGACTCGGAAAGACCTCGAAGGAATGGCCAAGCTTCCCGATTGGGTGCTAGACGACATCGGGGAACTAGCGCAGATGTTGCTGAGCGTAGATAGGAAGCTGGATTGATAAACCACAAGTCTTTGGAAACAGGCTAGAGGGGTGAGGCGTGAGACTTGAGTAAGAAGCGGACGCGAAGCGCCCCCCCATCACAACCCGACGCGTTAGCGAGGGACAGCGTTGCGAGTGCACGTAGTCCTTGCCGGAAATATTTCAGGCGTTGGGTGGCACGTCCCTGAGACGCGAAGGGCGTGCTGTGAGACCTTGGGTGGGATGCCTGGTTGGCAGTGCTGTCCCTCGCTTACGCCACGGGTTGTGATGGGTGGGACGCTTCGCGTCCGCCCCTTTACCACCGATACGTCAGGCCACCTCCGGGGAGGGTCGATCCAACGGATCGGGGAGGAGAGCGGATAATGAAATCACTCCGCATTCATTCGTAGGATTCGTACGATTCGTGGTTTTTTCTTCTTCCTCAAGTCTCAAGCCTCACCCCTCCAGCCTCTTTCGTTTGATTCGTGGTTTAATCCCATAACCTCCGTTCCACATTGAAGGCTATCTCCTTGGTATATTCTTTCCGTCCGAGACAATCGCCTAATCCTCTCCACTAGAAAGCCCTCCAAAAAATGTCTTCAACGGAAGATTTGAGTTCTTCCCAAGGTTCGTGGATCGAACGGCTTGGAATGTACCCTCCCTTGTTTCTTGGTTATGTCGGATTGCTCATTTTCATGATCGGGGATGGGATTGAGTCGGGGTTTCTTTCCCCCTACTTGATCGATCAAGGCTTTGGCGAGTCGCGCGTTGCGATGGTATTCACGTTGTATGGCCTAACGGCGGCTGTAGCTGCATGGCTTTCCGGTGCTCTCTCGGACCTGTGGGGCCCGCGGCGCGTCATGCAGATTGGGCTTCTTATCTGGTGTCTCTTTCATGTCTGTTTGCTCACCCTCGGTATCGCGGGGAACAACTATTATCTGATCGCCTTCTTCTACTCGTGTCGCGGGTTGGGGTATCCCCTCTTCGCGTTCGGGTTTCTGGTTTGGATCACCGCTGTCACCCCACAGCGCAAACTCGGTACCGCCGTGGGATGGTTCTGGTTTGCCTTCACCGCTGGACTTCCAACGCTAGGCTCCTTTCTGGCGAGCTATCTCATTCCTTGGATCGGCCAAGTCAACACGCTATGGACCTCGTTGATGTTGGTCGCTCTCGGTGGTTTGATCGTCCTATTAGGAGTTCGAGAGCCAACCGGTCGAAGAAGACTTGCGGCGGACGATGCAACTCCATTGCGCACGCTTCTTTCAGCGATCACCATTGCCGGACAAGAGCCAAAATTAATCATCGGGTGCATCGTTCGAATTATCAACACGGCTCCTCAGTTTGGTTTCCTCGTCTTCTTGCCAACGTTCTTTACCGACACGATCGGCTTTACGTTGCCGCAATGGTTGCGTCTCCTCAGTTTGATCTTTTTGAGCAATATCATCTGGAACTTGCTCTTCGGTGTGATCGGCGATCACTTAGGATGGAGACGAACGGTGGCGTTATGCGGAGGGGTGGGATCTGCGATAACGACCCTCATGTTGTACTATGTTCCTCAATACTTCGGCCCGAACTTTGCCCTCGCAGCGATCGCGGGTATCTGTTACGGAGCGACGTTAGCTGGCTATGTCCCCCTTTCAGCATTGATGCCATCCCTGACTCCGGAACATCGCGGGGCGGCGATGTCGATGTTGAATCTTGGAGCAGGGATGAGCGTATGGGTCGGACCGGCGATCGTTGGAATATTCCTTTCATCCCTCGGTGTTGTGGGGGTGATGTGGATATTCGCGGGGCTATATCTCGTGAGCGCAGTTCTCGCGATGATGTTGACGTTGCCGGAGGGGAAAAGCAGGCTTGAGGGGTGAGGCTTGAGACTTGAGGAAGAAGAAAAAATCACAACCCGTGGCGTAAGCGAGGGACAGCGCTGGCAACCACGCATCCAATGCGAGGTCTCACAGCGCGCCCTTCGTGCCTCAGGGGCGTGCCACCCGGTGCCTTGAGATATATTCCCGACAAGGGCTACGTTCACTCGCGACGCTATCCCTCGCTAACGCGTCGGGTTGTGATGGGGGACGCTTCGCATCCCCCCAAAAACGCTACCCTCCCCTACACCGTTGAATTCCTCTCACCAATCCACCTTATTTCCACCTTATCATGAGCATTGTTGCAGGTATTGACTTCGGTACGCAGAGCGTGCGTATTAGCATCGTTGACCGGGATCGAGGGCAACTCGGGGTGGGAGTATCTGCGTACCCTCTTCTGAGGCGTTCCGACGATATTCACTATGCCGCGCAGCGCCATGCGGATCATCTGCATGCGTTGGAGCAAGGGATGCAAGCCGCGCTTGCGTCCGCGAAGATTTCAGGAGACGCAATAGGTGCTCTAGCGATCGATACCACTGGCTCCACCGTCGTTCCGGTCGGGGAGAATCTCGAGCCCTTGGATGACTACTACCTTTGGTGCGATCATCGGGCTTGGCGTGAAGCGGCTGAACTAACTCGCATGGCGAAAGAGCGCGATAGCAAAAATCTCGACTGGAGCGGTGGAACCTACCTTTCCGAATTCGGATTTTCCAAGCTGTTGCATTGGTTGCGAAACAACCCCGAGCTGCGTTCTCGTTTCGTAACGGCTTTGGAACATTGCGATATGATCACCGCAGTTCTCTGCGGGATCGATGACCCGAGGGAGGTGCCTCGGAGCGTGTGCGCGGCGGGGCACAAATGGTTATGGAACGCTACGCTCGGCGGATTTCCCGATAATGATTACTTCACAGCGGTCGATCCGTTGCTCGCCGGGATCGGGGAGAAGATCACAGGTCGGTTTGAAAAGTCGGATCAGATCGCAGGGACTCTTTGCGAAGCGTGGGCCAAACGATTGGGGTTGCGAACGGGCATTCCGATCCCATTCCCCTCGCTCGATGCGCACTGGGATGCGATCGGCGCGGGAATCACCCTTGGAAGTGTCGTCAATGTTATCGGCACGTCAACCTGCGTGATGGCGTTAAGTCAGAATCCGGTAGCGATCCCTGGTGTTTGCGGTGTTGTCGATGGTTCGATCCATCCTCGTTGGGTGGGGATCGAAGCGGGGCTCTCCGCGGCGGGGGATCTGTTCGATGGGATCGCTATGCGATCTGGCGTTTCGACTTCGGAACTCTTTGGGCGGATCGCGAACTATCGAAGTGGGCAATCAAGGTTGATTCGCATTCCGTGGGACAATGGGGATCGAACCATCTTGGGGAACCCATTGCTCAGCGGAGTTACTATCGGTTGGAACTTGTTGCACAAACCGGAAGACGAACTCTTTGCAGCGATCGAAGGAACCGCTTTTCAAACGCGCATGATCTTCGAACGGATGGAGGAATATGGCGTTCCGATCGAGTCGGTCATCAACGCCGGTGGTATTCCTCGGCGCAGTCCTTTGATCAATCAGATCTATGCGAACGCCCTCAATCGACCGATCCGGATTGCGAAGGGAGACTCGACAGGTCTTGGTTCTGCGATCTTTGCGTTCTTAGCATTGGGGGACTTTGCTAGTGTCGAGGAAGCCCAGACAGCCCTCTGCCCCGAAGTGGAAACGATCGATCCTGAACCGGCGGGAACGAAGATCAGCCAAGAGCTGTTCGAGCACTTCCGAGGACTCTATCTCACCTTCGGCGACGGAAAGCCACTCCAGCACACACTGGCAGAAACGATGGTTGTGCTGCAAAGGTAGAACGGAATTTATTCCGTTAAACAACGCTTCCAATCAAAGCCGCCGTCAGCGCTGTGAGCCGACCTCTACCTCAGGGCTGTTGAAGTGCCCCGCTGGCGCCGAGAGGCTGGCCTGACGCATCGGCGGTAAGAGGGTGGACGCGAAGCGTCCCCCATCACAACC
>CAYMXM010000176.1:0-9197 GCA_964394065.1 uncultured Pirellula sp.
GGCGCCAAAGCGGTGTCCGACGGGGACGAGCCCCGGTCGGACAAGAAGCGAATCAAGGAGCGAAAGTTGCGCAAACCGATATCCCCACAACTCCAACTTTTCATCAGCCCGCCCTCCGGGCTCAAAGAGGTGGCTGCGCCACGGCGGTATTTTTCTATCCGCCGCTACGCGTCGCGTATTACGGTTGTGGTATATTTTTATCTGCCGATCGCCCAATAGGATGATGATTTATATGAGTTTCCTAACACCTCTCTATGCCTTGGCAGCGCTAGCGATTGCGGCTCCGATTCTCTTTCATCTAGTGCGAAGGCGGCCGAAGGAGAAGATCGAGTTCAGCAGCCACCTCTTCCTCGATCCGGCCCCTCCACGATTGACGCGGAGTAGTCGCATTGAGAATTGGCTCTTGCTGTTGCTCCGTGGAGGAGCGATCCTTTTGGTCGCGGCTGCGTTTGCGCGTCCCTACTGGGATCGTGCCGGCGAAGATAAGCCGATCACCTTGGGGTTGAGACGGATCCTTCTGATCGACACCAGCGCCAGCATGCGGCGGGAAGGATTGATCGAACTCGCCAAAGAGAAAGGGAATGAATGGATTCGCAAATCGGAACCGGGAGATATCGTTGCGGTTTACGCGTTCCACCGAAATTTAGAACCCCTTCTTTCCTTGGACGACGCGATTCAATTGCGAGAGGATCAGCGCGCGACGCTAGCCTCGCGATCGTTGGATCTAGTAAAACTGACTTGGTTCGAAAGCGATTTGGGTAGATCCCTAAGCACGGCCCTCGAACTCTCCCAAGGTTTGCGAGAGGAGGACGTGGAGGATGCCATCGTACCAACCGAACTGATCGTTCTCTCCGACTTCCAACAGGGAATGTCACTCGATTCTCTCACTACGATCGCCTGGCCTGCTGGCTGTCATGTCCGAGCGGAGATCCTTACTCCGAAGCCTCCTCAAATGGACAACGCGCATGCGACTCTCCTCACGGACACCGGAATGGAGGAATCAGGAGAACCAGAAGGAGTGAAGAATGAACTGCTGGACAAGCTTGCGATCGACCGCTCCGTTCCAGCCCGTGTCAGCAACAGTCCGAGCAGCCAAACCGAATCGTTTCAATTGCGGTGGCTCGATATCGGTGGAAAGGAGATCCCAGGGAGCAACCCGGTTTCAACGACGGTCGTTCGAGGAAGAACTCAAATTGTTCGAATGGGCTCTCTCCCCGAGACCGCAGGGACTCTTGCGATCTCCGGCGACCAAGTTTCCTTTGACAATCACTTCTACTTCACACCTAGAAAACCTGCGAAGCGCCTGGTCCTCTGCGTGGAGCCGTCCCGAGCTAGCCCTCAAGAATCCCTTGGTTTCTTCCTGGAGCAAATCCCCTTAGGGAACGCCAACTACGAGGTCGAGTTGTTCAAGATAGCGGGAGGTTCGTTGGGAGGATTCACCCGTTGGGAAGAGGTCTCTTTGGTGGTGGCTTCGGGACGGACCAACACGGAAGACCTTCAGCAGCTCAAAGCCTTTGTCGAACGGGGGGGGCTTCTTCTTTGGGTGTGGGACTCGCCAGCTACAGGGGAGGGTAGCAGCCAATACGAAACTCTTTATCGAGATCTGTTCGAGGAGGAGTTGGGGGTGGTTTCGGAGGGGAGAATCAAAGACTACTCCATGTGGCAACAGATCCAATTTTCGAGTCCCCTCTTTCATCAAATGGCGGACCCACGCTTCAGCGACTTCACGAAGGTTCGCTTTTGGCATCATCGGAAGTTAGATCTTGCGAAGAAGGAAGATTGGCGAGTTCTCGCATCCTTCGACAATCGCTCACCGGCGATTCTCGAAAGGGAGTTTTCCAAAGGGCGATTGATGATCTTCACCGCAGGATGGCAACCGGAGGAGAGTCAGCTCGCACTCTCCAGCAAGTTCGTACCGATTGTCCTCAATCTAGTGACGATGGCGCTGCCGAAGGTGGAGCATGCGACCACCTTTGTCGCTGGCGATTCAATTCGCGTTCCCGCGGGTGGGAGTCTGCGTCGCTTGCCCAGTCGCGAAGCCATTCAGGAGTCCGTTTCCAACGAGACCTTGATCGAACTAGCCGAACCAGGCCATTACCTAGTCGAGACATCCGAGGGGGAAGGGGTGACGATTGCAGTGAACGTTGCGATTGGTGAGAGCAACGTTTCGGTGATGGACCAACAGCGTTTGATTCAAGCGTCGGTCCCGATCCTTGAGGAAGATGTCGAGAAACGCGAGTTAGCCATGCATCGTCAGCTTCGGGGAATCGAATTGGAAGCTACGCAAGGAACCTGGCGCTGGCTCTTGCTCCTCGTATTGGCCATCGTCGGTTTAGAGTCGATCCTAACGGTCAAACGTCCTGTTGCCAATTTGTGATAAAGGGGGAGTCCGCGGATTAGGAGATCATCCGCAGATTTCGCCGATTATCGCAGATTGGTAAGGAGCTTTTCTTGTCCGACCGGGGCTCGTCCCCGTCGGACGCCGCTTTGGCGCCCTAGCACGCGCAGCGCTTTTGATATCTGCTCCCCTCGCCCCTTTTAGGGGAGAGGGGCGAGGGGAGCAGATATATAAAGCGCGGTATTGTGCCTTGGACCGTAAAGCGAAGAGCTTTTTACCGGAGCCAGTCTAGCAAGGCGACTAGGAAGAATAGGGAGCTGCCGGCTAGGGCGATCCAAAGCCAGCAGAGAATGCGGCCGGCGGTGGAGTGGAGTCCGTATTCTTCGGCGATGCGGGAGACGAGATCCTCCGCTTGTGGGACCGATAGTCCGAGTTCATCTCGGTACAGACGGACTGCTTCCGACCATTGACCCTCACGGATCAAATGGATCGCTAGGGAATCCAAGTTCGACATGTTGATTTAGTTTGGAAAGATCCGCACGTTAATTTGGGGTGAGTTGAGAACCCAGGGAACGTGCGAAAGGGAGTTGAACATGAGTATTGAGGATTTCTTTTCATCGTCCCGCCAGATTCCGCCCCATTAACCAAACCTTCGTCTTGAGCCCGGTTTTTGACCTTTCTATACTCCGCCAAAACGGACCCGACGCTAGCGATCGCTTTCCAGCAACAACAGTGTCAATTCCGTGCTACTATTTGCCCTTCGTCATCGGGAGCGGAACGGATTCCAATCCAAAGCGTGGACCAACACCCTCCAGACTTGACCGATCCCTTCGGTCTGTCTCGAGTCCAACCATTCGCAACAAGATCGCAACCGATTTCAGCGGTCTCCGCTAAAAATCCGTCCGTCGCGGAGCGGCGCATGGTAGCGGAAGGACGCGAGCCCACGCCATCACAACCCGACGCGTTAGCGAGGGACAGCACTGGCAACCACGCATCCAATGCAATGTTTCGCAACACGCCCTTCGTGCCTCAGGGGCGTGTTACCCGACGCTCGAAATATTGCTGGCGCCCGAAATATTCCCGGCAAGGGTCACGCTCACCTGCGACGCTATCCCTCGCTAACGCGTCGGGTTGTGATGGGGGAACGCTTCGCGTCCTACCGTTAACATCGATTTTTCCTTCGGAAAGATGTTTCGCTCTCTTTTGGGTTGTCCTCATTCTGATCTCACTCGGCCTAGTGCCTGGGGCGAGTTCTCCTTTCGGTCCCTCCAGAGCCAATGCGGGAGAGATCGGCGTTCCCTTGGCCGATCCGAAATTTCCGATCAACATTTTCGCCCACGAAGCGCGCCGTCAAAACCAGGGGGCCTACGAAGTCCTCACCTTCACGGGGGGCGTTCGCCTCTACCAAGGAAGCTTCATCCTCAACGCAGACGAAGCGGTTATCTGGATGGATCCAACAAAACCTGAAGTCGTTTCCGACCAGAACGCGATGAAGTACCTCGTCGAAACTCGCGGGAACTGCGAGATCCGCTTCGGCGACGGACAGGTTCTTCAAGACCAGCAGTGGACGGGACGTCTATTCAGTCAGTTCAATTTGGAGACGCGCGCCGATGTCTGGCTTGAACCTGCAGGCCCTCCTCCCGACTTGACCAGTCCGATCACGGGGCAAGCGACCTTGAATAATAGAGGAGGGGATGTGAAGCCAGCGATCGAATGGACGGCCGCCGACGATGCCATGCATATACAGTTGGCAGCCCAATTCGCAAACGCTGCAATGGTTGGGCAATCAGGGCAACAAGGAATGATCATCGGCAACCCGGCGATGGGAGGGACGGTGATCGATGCAGGGACGATGAACCTTCCCCAGCACGATGTCAGCTCTTTCCAAATCGGTCCCCCACCGCCGGTCAGCGCATTGGGGCCCGCCCCGGTTGCTGCACCTGTCGCGATGGACCCGAACCTGACTCCTCGCAGAGTCGGTGCCAAGTCTTTTGAATTCTCAGGACGAGGGAGCGCGATGCCGAGCTTCGAGGGGCAGGCCCGCCCTGATCGAGGAGATGCGGTCGCCACCTTCGCTGGTGGAATCCGATTCCGATTCCGCGATGTCACCTTAGCAACCCAGCAAGGTGTTCTCGACTTGGGGACGGTCTTGATCGAAGCCGATCGCGCTGTGGTCTGGACGACCGACCTGCAACGCCTCCTTTCGGGTCGAGTCGACGATCTTCCGATCGAACTCTACCTCGAAGGAAACGTGATCTTTCAACAAGGGGCCCGTCGCGTCTATGCGGAGCGCATGTACTACAACGTCCAATCCGAGTACGGAATGATCCTCGGTGCCGAACTACTCACCGACGCTCCTCAGTACGAAGGAATCCTTCGGGTCAAAGCAGACGTGATTCAGCAACGCTCCCGTGAAAACTTCCTGGCCCATCAAGCTGCACTAACCAGCAGTCGCCTAGGAGTACCTCGCTACTGGTTGCAAGCAGATGAAATCGAACTTCGAGATCGAAGCAGTCAGAGCGAAGGGAATTTTATCAGTCGAACCTTCCGCGGTACTCCGACGGACGAAACCGGGATGAAGGCGCGGGCTCGCCACAACTTCATCTACGTCGAAGGCTTTCCGGTTTTCTATTGGCCGGTTCTCGACACCAATGTCGACACGTCGAGCTTCTACGTGACCGGAGTCAAATACAAACGGGATGATATCTTCGGCAACCAAGGGATGATCGATTGGAATCTGTACCAGATCTTCGGCATGCAAGCGATCGATGGAACGAAGTGGACTCTGTCGACCGACTACCTGGAGAAGCGTGGCTTGGGGATCGGTACCAATTTTCAGTACAACGTCCCCGAGTTCATCCTCGGAGGGAATGCCGATGGAATGTTCGACTTCTGGGGGATTCGAGATAAAGGAAACGACTACCTTGGAGGGGACCGATGGAATATCACTCCGGAGGAGACTACGCGAGGTCGTTTAATTCTGCGACATCGTCAGTATCTCACTCCCGATACCGAACTCTGGGCAGAGGCTGGTTGGATCAGCGATCGGAATTTCCAAGAGCAATATTTTGAGAACGAGTGGGACAACCACAAAGACACATCCACAGCGCTGCGGCTCCGGCAGTATCTCGGCAATCAAATGCTCGATCTGTCGGCGCAGTTCCGGATCAATGACTTCCATACCGAGACGAGTTGGCTGCCTCGACTTGATCACTACTGGCTCGGTCAATCGATTGGTCAGCACTTTACCTACTATACGCACAGCGACGTCGGGTACGCCAAGCAACGAGTCGCCAGCACGCCGACCGATCCCGCGGACAGTGCAAAATTTCAGCTGCAACCAAACGAGGTGAACGTCGGTGGCGTGCAAGCGATGACTCGCCACGAACTGAACTTGCCGATCGATACGGGGATCACGAAAGTTGTCCCGTTCATCGCCGGTGAAGCGGCCTATTGGGGAGAAGATGTCAACGGCGATCAGTTGACTCGTCTAACCGGACAGGCTGGTTGGCGGTCGGCGACTCCGATTTGGAAGGTATACCCGGGAGTTCAAAATTCGATCTTCAATCTCAATGGTCTCGCCCACAAGATGAGCATTGAGAGTCAGTTCCTATACGCAGATACCAACAAAGATCTCGATCTCCTTCCCCTGTACAATCCCCTCGATGACAACTCACAAGAGCATTTCCGACGACGACTGGTCTACAACACCTTTGGAGGTACTTTGCCCGATCAGTTCGATGCCCGCTACTATGCGGCTCGCCAAAGTATGCAGCGTTACGTCTCAGCGACAAGCAATGAGATCGTCACCGATCAGATGCAATCTCGGGTCGGATTGCATCAACGATTTCAAACCAAGCGCGGGGTTCCTGGACGAGAACGGATCGCGGATGTCGTTGAGTTCGACGTCGATGCGATTCTCTTCGGCGATCGCGATCGAGATAACTTCGGCGAGACGATCGGTGCGATCAACTACGATTTCCGATACCATATCGGCGATCGTTTCAGCATTATCAGTGATGGCTACTACGATTTATTCGAAGATGGGTTGAAAGCAACCACCGTCGGTGGCGTGGTCAACCGCCCCGGGCGAGGAGATCTTTACGTAGGGCTCACGAGTCTCGAAGGACCGATCAGTTCGACCCTTCTGACCTCATCGGTCAACTACCGCATGAATGAAAAGTGGCTTGGGATGGGAGGGGTGTCGTATGACTTTAGCGGTACAGGGAACATCGGACAGTCCTTTGCCATCACACGGATCGGTGAGTCCTTCCTCTTCCGCGTCGGAGCGACGTACGATTATGGACGTGAGAACTTCTCGTTCCAATTTGCGTTGGAGCCGAGGTTCTTCCAACGAACAGGTTTAGGGTTAGGGGTTGCCGGTGGGCAGGTCATCGCCCCCGCAGGTCAGTTTGGATTAGAGTGATGAATAAGCAGCTTTTTGATCAGGTCTACGAACACGCACGTCAAACCGCATTGCTGAGCGGTACGCTGGCCCTATTGGAATGGGACCAACACACCTACATGCCGCCGCAAGCTGGGGAGCTACGCGCCGATCAAACGACATTCCTAAGTGGTCTCCTTCACAAACGCCACACCGACCCTTCTTACGGCGAGTCCCTTCGCGAACTGCACCAAGGGATCGAAGCAAACGAATACTCTCTTCAAGATTCCGCGAACATCCGGGGATTGCTTCGCGACTACGAGAAGAACATTCAGCTCCCCGAACCTCTCGTTCTTGCGATTGCGAAAGCGACATCCCTCGGTCAGCAAGTCTGGGTAGAAGCAAAACAAAAGCGAGACTTTTCCTTGTTCCGGGATTCCCTCGATGAAATTGTTCGCCTTCGGAGGGAAGAAGCGAGCATTCTTCAAAAGCCAGGTCGAACGAAATACGACAGCTTGCTCGATCAATACGAAGAGGGTGCCGACTCCGAGCAGATCGCGAGGGTCTTCCACGATCTGCGCGAAGCCTTGATCCCGCTCGTTCGAAATGCCGTCGAAGCGGAGAGGCGGAAGTCGAGTCGGCTTTCGATTCTTCGTTCCTTTCCTATCGACGCGCAACGAAAGCTTGCTAGGTGGGTCGCCGAGCAGATCGGTTTCGAGTTTCCACGCGGGCGTTTGGATGAAACGGAACATCCATTTTGCACGACGCTAGGGCCGAACGACCATCGCATATTGACACGCTATTTTGAAGACTCCTACAGCAGCGGCCTCTACGGCGTTCTTCACGAGGCAGGGCACGGCATGTACGAGCAGGGACTCCCGGTCGCGATGTACGGCCTCCCTGCCGGAGAAGCCGCCTCCCTCGGTGTTCACGAATCGCAATCCCGCCTATGGGAGAACGTGGTCGGGCGATCACCAGGTTTTTGGGAGTGGCTGTATCCCGTAGCCGAGGAACACCTTCCGAATTTGGGGAAGGTGAGCATTCCTCAAATCGTTGCGGACCTCAATCGGGTTGAGCCGAGCTTGATACGGATCGAGGCTGACGAAACGACTTACAACTTGCATATCTTCATCCGATTCGAAATTGAAAAGCTCCTTATCGACGAGGAACTGCCAGTCGATGAGTTGCCATCGATATGGAACGATCGGTATGCATCGTATTTAGGAGTTCGTCCCCAACACGATGGTGAAGGAGTGCTACAAGACGTGCATTGGTCCGCAGGACTGATCGGTTACTTCCCAACGTATGCTTTGGGGAATCTTTATTCCGCTCAGCTCATCGAGTCGGCCGAGAAAGAGCTCGGAGAATTGGAAAAAATGTTTGCAACGGGCGAGTTCTCTCCGTTGCTTCAGTGGTTGCGGAAGAACGTCCACTCTCAGGGAAGAACCTTCCTCCCACACGTGTTGATGGAGCGAGTGAATGGGGCTCCTTTGGCGGCGGCCCCCTTCTTGAACTACTTGAATCGGAAATCTGAATGTCGATGAATGCGACGTGCCGATAAAAGGGAATGTACGGGCTTTTCATTCGAGTTCCCCTGGACAAAACCAGCATTTCGTTGGGAAACCGCGCGCCGTGGGCTAACTGGAACCTAGCTTTGCCAGCCATTTCCATCGTGGCCCGGGCGTCTCGCCCGGAGCAGCTTTCGCAACTCCGGGCGAGACGCCCGGGCCACGAACAAAGTACTGGTGCCCACAATAATAGTCCTGCTAAGTTCCTTTGCACCGATGGTCAGTACATTACTCGCAAGCTCACCGACGGTGAGCTAGGTCATCATTTGCCATGTTACACCCGGAAACTACGTTCCCTGAAATCGACTCCTTGCTAGAGCAACGTGAAGGAAGCGCAGACGAGTTCTACACCGAGATAGAAGGGTTCATCGAAACCTTGCAACGGGATGTACAACTCCTAGAGACGAAGATCCATCGGCAAGATTCCCTCACCGTAGCGAGCGTCGCCTACCGACTAAAAACGAGTGCAAAGGCGTTTGGAATCGAAGCCATCCACCAATCGGCACTGCAGATCGAATCCGCTGCACGCAAGAACCAATTCGGCCTCCTCTTTGCCGAAATCGATTTGATGAAGTACCAAGTCAATCTCTTCGTCCAATCCATCAGCTGCCGTTTACGCATGCGATAGGGAAAGAGCAGGACTATCCCGGGCTGTCAAAAAGTTGGTGTAGCGACGAATTTAGGTTTGCGCAAGTCCCGTTCTCTGATTCGCTTCTTGTCCGACCGAGGCTCGTCCCCGTCGGACACCGCTTTGGCGCCCTAGTACGCACTGCGCTTTAGAGCTCTGCTCCCCTCGCCCCGCTTCGGGGAGAGGGGCCGGGGGGTGGCCTGACGCATGGGAGTAAAGCTAGGGAGACTAGGTAGAATTTTCAAGTTTAAAAATGGTCACCTTCTTGGTAGCCCCGGT
>CAYMXM010000177.1:0-3866 GCA_964394065.1 uncultured Pirellula sp.
TTGTCGATCGCACTTCGGGGGGCGACCCAGCACAATTTGAAATCGTTGGATATCGATTTCCCGATCCATCAGCTGACGGTCCTGTGCGGGGTGAGCGGGAGTGGAAAATCAAGCCTAGCTTTCGACACCCTCTACGCCGAAGGGCAAAGGAGATACATCGAAAGCTTTTCCGCCTACACGCGACAGTTTCTGCAACGACTCGAAAAGCCCAAGTTCGAATCGCTCGAACCTCTCCCCCCTTCGATCGCAGTAACGCGAGACGTGCGCTCTCGCAACAACCGTAGCACCGTCGGCACAGCGAGCGAGATCCTCGAGTATCTTCGGACCATGTTCGCCACCTACGCAACCCTTACCTGCATCGAGTGCGGCACGGGTGTCATCGCACATACCCCTCATTCTGTTCTGGAATCGCTTCAATCCACTTTTGGAACAACGCACCCAAGACGCGCAATGGTCGGTTTCCTCGTCCGTTGGAACGGAAGTGAAGAACTCGCCCTTCTCTTGACCGATTTGCAAGCATCCGGTTACGTGCGCATCGTGGTCGATGGAAAGACATTCAATCTAGGAAGCAGCCTGCGCGAAGAGATGGCCACCCATTTTGCGGGTGGCTCCTCCGGCGTTGTCATCGTCGAACGACTGCAGTGGACCGGAACCCCCGACGAACGTTGGGAAGAAGCGATCGGCACATCATTGGAGCAAGCCATCCTCTTCGACGATTCGAAGTGTGTCCTGTTCATGGAGCCTGTCGATGGTGTGGATGAAGGAAACGATGAAATTGAGTTGATTGATGGAAAGCCCTTTCTGCGTCTTCGTTTCTCTCCTTATCTTCGTTGCGAACATTGCGATCGGGAGTATACCGAACCGAGTTCAAGCCTCTTCAACTTCAATCATCCCTTAGGAGCTTGCCCCGAATGTGAAGGGTTCGGTGAAGTGATCACCTTGGACATGGACAAGGTGGTGCCGGACAAATCGCTCAGCCTTCGAAATGGGGCGATCGCTCCCTGGAGAACACCGAGCTACGCCCATGAGTTAGAAGAGCTCTTGGCTTTGGCGACGGAATACGATCTGCCGGTCGATCTTCCTGTCCAGGATCTAACGCCATCCCAATGGAAGATCGTGGAGAAAGGGATTAAGGCCAAAAAATTCGGAGGGCTCGACGGGTTCTTTGCTTGGCTGGAGCGGAAGAAATACAAGATGCACGTTCGGATCTTCCTTTCCCGCTGGAGGTCCTATTCTCTCTGCCCAGCTTGCCAGGGGAAGCGATTGAATCCGCAGGCGTTGGCTTATCGCTTGGCAAACAAATCGTTTGCAGAACTATGCGATGAGAGCATCGATCGATTGATCGAGATCGTACAACGGGTAGTCACTGGTAAGCTACCCGAACCTGAGCTTCTGTCGTCCGCCGCGGAGCGAGAGGAGGACGGTAGCCATTTCTGGAAAGCTGCCGAGAAGCATGCGATGTACAACGCGGGGGAACCCGTTCGGCAAGTTTTGTCGCGACTGGAGTATCTCGCCGATGTCGGGCTCGGCTATCTCTCCTTGTCCCGATCGATGCATACCCTCAGCAGTGGCGAAGCGCAACGGGTCGGATTGACGACCTTATTGGGCTCGACTCTTGTCGACATGCTATACGTTTTCGATGAGCCAACAGTCGGGCTTCATCCGACGGACGTGAAGCGGATCTCCGACTCGATCCTCAAGATCCGAGACCGGGGCAATACGGTCCTTCTCGTGGAGCACGAGCCCGCCATGATCCAGCTAGCGGATCGAGTCCTTGAAATCGGTCCTGCGGCAGGGGAGCGAGGTGGCGAGGTTTGTTTCGATGGTTCCCCGAAGGAGTTGATCCGTTCCTCATCGGTTACGGGGAAGTATCTGCGTGGCGAAAAGGAGCGATTAATAACGCGGCGGCATTCGGACCGGTTCCTCGAATTGATCGGAGCGTCGGGGCGCAATCTCAAGGAAGCGAGTATCGCGATCCCGGTAGGGTGTTTAACGGTGGTGGAAGGACCGAGTGGCTCGGGAAAAAGTTCGTTGCTTTTGGATACGTTGGTTCCTGCGTTGGGGTGGGATGGAGAGGACGAGTCGAAAAGGCCACTTCCCTATCAGAAGGTGGCAGGTTTCCAGCGATTCGACAAAGTTCGCTCGATCGATCAAAGCCCGATTCCCCGGTCGGGGAGATCGACACCGGCAACCTATTGCAAAGCGATGGATCCGATCCGCGAAGCGTTTGCATCGACCCCCGATGCGAAAGGACGCCGCTTCACTTCGAGCCATTTCAGTTTCAACAGCGACAAAGGACGCTGCGCCGCATGTGAAGGACTCGGAACCGTGACCGTCGAGATGCAGTTCATGGCAGACGTTGCGCTCCCGTGTGGGGATTGCAATGGGAAACGGTATCGCCCTGAAGTTCTCGACGTGACCTATCGAGACCGGAACATCGATGACGTTTTGCAAATGAGCGTTGCCGCGGCCTCCGACTTTTTTCGCGGGGAGCGGGATATCCAGGATCGCTTGAAGCTCTTGTTGGATATCGGTCTCGGGTATTTGCCTTTGGGACAAAAGCTATCGACTTTGTCGGCGGGAGAATCGATGCGATTGAAGCTGGCGTCGGTCCTTGGAGAAGCGAGTCGCAAAGGGTCGGGCGAATTGATCGTGATGGATGAGCCGACGACGGGGCTTCATTTTGTCGACATCGACAGGCTTCTCGATTGCATGGATGTCTTGCGAGACCGAGGCCACACGATCATCGTCATCGAACACAATCAACAATTTATCGATGCCGCCGACTATCGAATCCAACTCGGCCCCGGCGCCGGCCCCTTCGGCGGCCAAATCATCTCCCAAGGTTTCTCGTAGGGTGTGTGAAGCGGTCGGAACCACAAAGGCGATTTGCTCTCAAGCGACCTCACTACGCCAGTCTTGTTCAAGACCTCATCCCTTCCGACCGCGTAACACACCGGATGCGTACGTGCGAGTGGATAAAATTAACCGCAGAGGACGCAGGGTGATTACCCCTTTTGTTTTCTACAATTAAGAATCGCTACTATGGAAACTCACCTTGCCAATGACGTTCGCGAAACCGGCTTCTTTAGAAGGTTGGCATGCTACACCTTGGCCTGTTTGGGACCGATTGCGGGTGTGATAATTCTGAGATTGTCTGGAGAGGGGGCATGGAATCATGTGGCTTCCATCCTCCTGTTCCTTGCTTCGATTATGCTACTCTGTCTCCTTATAGCGGCGTATTGGGGCAGGAACCGCGATTCCTTGCTTGTCTTGCGATTGCTCTGTTTGTGGTTCCCGTTCGCTTGGGCCGCAGGAGTGACTTTGTCTAGTTCTTCCACTTCTCAACCGCCAATCGAGGACCGCTCAAGTGCCTTGCTAATAGCGAATCAGAGTATGCTGATTGCATTTTTGATGACACCCCCATTCGTTGGTTTGTGGGTAGTTCGGTACTACAGCAACGATGCTTTCTTAAAACTCATGAAGCTCAACGCCTTTTTTCAACTCCTTCTGTTTCTCATGATGCTTATCCTCGGTCTGATGCTAAACCTAGGCGAGCTTCTTTGAAAGCCTCTCACCACCTGCGGGGGGGCTTGAAGTTCCCTGAGTTAGAGACCGGCTCACCGCCCAGGTAGGGGCCAATGTAGAACGGAATTCATTCCGTTAAACAACGCTTCCAATAAAAGCCGCCGTCAGCGCTGTGAGCCGGCCTCTCCCTCAGGGCTGTTCAAGTGCCACGTTGGGGCGGAAAGCCTCTCACCACCTGCGGGGGGCTTGAAGTTCCCTGAGTTAGAGACCGGCTCACCGCCCGGGTAGGGGCCAATGTAGAACGGAATTCATTCCGTTAAACAACGCTTCCAATAAAA
>CAYMXM010000177.1:3966-9092 GCA_964394065.1 uncultured Pirellula sp.
CGCCGTCAGCGCTGTGAGCCGGCCTCTCCCTCAGGGCTGTTCAAGTGCCACGTTGAGGCGGAAAGCCTCTCACCACCTGCGGGGGGGGGCTTGAAGTTCCCTGAGTTAGAGACCGGCTCACCGCCCGGGTAGGGGCGTTTATTGGATACGTCGCTTAACGGAATGAATTCCGTTCTACATTAGGGGACAATCACTGGCCAATGGGATAGTTGCTGCACGATTTCCTTTTCTTCGACGGTCGGGACAAAGACAATTGCGTGCGAACTCGGAATGTCTGCGAGGGACAGATCGCCGGGGAGACGCCATTCCTTTTCCTCCCTCCAATCCCGCCCAGCTCCCGTGTCGGAGTAAACTTGCGTGAAGAGTTTTTCCTCCTCCGGAATGGTTGCGAGTTCTTCTTTGCGACGATAGCGAACAGGTCGCGCCCCCAATGCTTCCAGAAACTCCTTCGAGACGGCAATCCCATACGGCTCCCAGTCCCAGTGGGCCAGATGACGTTGATAGGCTCGGCGATCGAGCAACTCCTGCAGACCGGAAGCCGAAAAGGAGACGGTGGGTCGGTTCCCTGGCTTTCGATCCTTCGTAGCCAAGAGAACCTTCGTCTCTAAAATCTTCAACAGAACATCCAGCGGCCTTCGAGGTGTAAGCCCAATGTTGTCGATAAGCTCTCGAAGATACTCTTCCTCCGATTGCCCAGGCCAAGCCCCCGTCCTCCCTCGCGTGCAATGGATCAACAACTCCCCCGGAACTTCGTTCTTCGTATCGTTTGAAAAATAAACAACTGGATGCACCTGTGTTATCGTCTCTTGCCGATCGGTCTTGGAAGGTTTGTCGATGAAGTCATTTTGCCAGAGGCAAGCACCTCTCTTAAGCCAGTACAGATCGTTCTTCGAGCCGGAGGGGATCCGTACCGTCGAGGGTGGAATCGATCTTTCCGTTGTACGGTGCTCTAGCAGTTGCGAGATTTTCCCGTGTGGCGTGATTTCGATCCCAGAGACGAGATCGGCTAACGCGATCACACTCCGATCCTGTTGAGGAAGGGGCAAAACACCCTTCTCGACCGAATCCTTTTCTTGGATCCAGACCACTCCTTGGTTAGCATCCAATTGCGCTGCCTTTTTTAACGCATCGGATTCTCGAGAGGTCGTGTGGAGTTCGAGGGAGAGGGCTTCAAGTCGCCGGCAAGCGTGTCGAATAACCGCAGCATAGGGAGTCTCCGATGCGTACAAGATTGTCCTTTCTTCTTCTTTCGCTTGCGCGATTGCATCGAGAAGTCGGGATACCCAACGAGGTGATTCGAAATGGCCACGCTTCGGATGCGAAGAAACGATCGCGATCGTACGAAGCTCCCAAAGAGGAACCAACGAAGCAATTCTAGCCCCACGCCCCAACCACCCCTCCGCCAAGCGAGCATTTCCAAATCGCGTATCAAAACTCAACAGGCGAAAAAACATTTTGACGTTTGAAGCTTGAAGAGGCCCGCCGCGTAGCGGCGCATAGGAACGGCGCATAGTGGCGGTAGGTAAAGGGTCGGGCGATCCCGGAGGGATCACAGCCATTAGCCGGTGGTAAGCGCAGCGCCACCACCGGTAAGGGGATTTCCGACAGATTCGATCCCGGAGGGATCGCAGAATATTGGCACTGATAATCCGATCTAATATGGAGGAACATCCCCTCCAAGTTGGACTCGTTAATCCAACCATTTCTCATCGTATTCGATTTCTGCTCGTTCCAATAACTCTTGCAGCTCCTCTCGGAATGTTTTTTTACGATGATGTTTTGCTTGATTTGCGATGTAGCTCTTTACCGCTTTACGCACATTCGCGCTCACGGTGAATGCGCCGTATCCTTCTTGCCATGCAAACGTTTTATCAAAACCGGTCTTCATTCCCCCCCGATAGTTGTTGTTCGACTTCGTCGGCTTGCCACGCGATCGAGGAGATGATTTTCGCGAGTTCACTGACGTTGGTGAGGCTTGAAAGAACATTTGATTTCAGAACCAGAAGCTCTCCGTCATTCACTCGTTTCATCGCGAATGCGCCGTGGACTACCGAATCGTTGTTTCGCAGGATGGTCAGTGCGGCGGCTGGGTTGATTGCGCCGCAGGGGGACCAGATTCCGACGGTTGCATTTCCGTCTTGATCGTTTTTGTTCAATTCCACACTTACCCGCTGTCGGCGCGAGCTAGCCAGCGGTACGGAGATCGAGAGATGCTTTTCATCGATCTTTTGGACCGACCATCCCATCTTGCTTCCGAGAGCTTCGATCGCCGAAGCGAGATCCGAGGAGGTGGGGACGCGCGCCGACGAAAAATCGAGAGGGACCGAGCCGACCCCGCCGCTGGCGACCAAGGGGGCCGAGGAAGCTCCTGGTGCTCCCCCGTGCCCTTGAAACATGGAGGGGATCACCATCCCCAATCCGATCCCCATCGGTCCGTTGGCACCTCCCTCTCCGGCTGCCTGCATGGCGTTGGCCGCGCTGTAAGTTGCGTACGCTTTCAAGTCGCCCAGGACCGCCATGCTTGCGCGCGCATCGATCGCCTTTTGGACCTCTTCGGGAGCGGTGATGCTGCTGATGAAAAACTCCGTCAGTTCCAATCCATACTTGGTGAACTGATCTCCCAGTTTTACTCTCGCCGCAGCGCTCAAGTCGTCCATTCTCGCAGGCATATCCAGGAGACCGACCCCCGAGTTCGCGATGAGGTCGGTCAGCCCCGCGACGATGATATCCCGAAGATAATTCAGGATCGCATCGGTGGTGAATTTCCCTTGCGTCCCGACGATTGTGTTGAGGAGGAGTGGGCCGTCGACGACGCGGTAGGCGAACTTGCCATACCCGCGCAAGCGAACGATACCGAACTGAGGATCCTTGATCGTGATCGGCGTGCGAGTTCCCCATCGTTGATCGACGAAGGCCTGTTTCCCGATGAAGTAGACAGCGGCTTGAAACGGGGAACGCTCAAACGGGATGGTAAGAATTTTCCCAAGGATCGGGATGTTTGCCGTGGTGAGCGTATGCCGCCCGGGTCCGAACTTGTCCATCGCTCGGCCATCTCGGAAGAAGATCGCTTCTTGGCTTTGTTGAACGATTAGTTGGGCCCCGAACTGGATGGCCGCGGTCCCCGACTCGGGAACGCGAGCGATCAAGCTTTGGTTGGTTGGATCAAAGTAGTCGATAACTTCGAGGCGAAACACAGCAAACTCCGGTCGTCGAGAGTGAAATCAGAAGGTGATTGGGACAATTCTACAGGAGAACGGGGAGAACCTCCAATGTAGAACGGAATTCATTCCGTTAACCGCCGCTTCCACCTCCTGCCCCCGATGAACGCATTGCAAACTCCCAACTCAGGGCCGCCCAAGGCCCCCGCAGGTATCGAGAGGCTCTTAGCGCCAACGGGGCACTTGAGTAGCCCTGAGGTGAAAGTCGGCTCACAGCGCTGACGGCGGCGTTGAATGGAAGCGTTGTTTAACGGAATGAATTCCGTTCTACATTGGGGAGAGGTTTCTCGACGGAAACCTTGTACTTCACGTTCCTGTTTTGACGATTGTTAGGAAGAGTCTCGGTAGACCTTTCTCTTTTGACGAGAGCATTTGAATGGAATCAAAGCATTGGGGGGGAGCACTGGTTGTTGCCACCGTGCTATTCGCAGGGAATAAGCTCTCCCTTGCTCAAGAGAAGGAACCTCTGGCTTTGCCAGCATTAGGTGGTGCACCCGTATTGGGGGATGGGGTGGTGGGGTTGGCACCAAACCTTACACCTCACGGGGAGTACGCCCCTCAAGCCCTCGCCCCTGGGGGGGCCAACGTCGAGGGAGGTGTGTCGCTGCAATCCCTGATCGATCTGGCGATGGCGAACAATCCCGCGATTCAGGCATTGGCTGCCACGACCCAGAAAGCGGCCGGGTTTCGTGATCAAGTCTCCTTGCTCCCCAACCCTCGGGTCGGCTATGAAGGTCGGGGTGTGGGGGACTCGATCAACGATGAGCACACGATCTTTGCAGAGCAAGAATTTGTGACGGCAAAGAAACTTAGTATGAATCGGACGATCCAGAACGAGGCGCTCCGAGCGCAACTCCAGGAACTCGACGCGCAGAGATTGCGAGTTTCGACCGACGTGGTAATCCTTTACTACCAGTTGCTCAGCCAACAGAAACAACTCGCACTGGTGACCGAGTTCCACAGCATCATGCAATCGGGGTATACCGTTGCGGAGCAGCGTCTCAAGGCGGCTGAAGGTTCTCGTATCGACTTGCTTCAAACGCAGGTGCAACGGGATGAAATCGATCTGCGGAAAACACAAATCGGTTCTCGCATCAACGCCCTTTGGCGTTCCCTCTCTGCGGTATCGGGGGGCGTTCGGCTCGATCCAGCTCCTCTCATCGATGATTTCCCCTCCTACGAATCGAACGTTCAATGGGAGGAGGTCGGACGGGCCATCGTTTGCGCGAGCCCGGAGTATCTTGCCGCCCAGGCTCGCATCCAACAAGCGAGAGCGGAGTTGAGGCGTCACGGTGTCCAAGCGATCCCCAACATTACCGTGCAGTTGGGAGCCACCGTCGACAGTTCCTCTAACTACCGAACGCTCGATCTTGAGGTAGGTGCCCCTCTCCCCATTTTTAATCGGAATCAAGGAAACATCGCTGCGGCGAGGGGAGAGTACAGCCGCGCCGTAATGGATTCTCAAAGAATAGAACATGCCATTATGGCGAGACTCGCAACGGTCTCTCAGGAATATCAGAACTCCATGGAAGCGGTCGAACTCCTTCGAGACAAGATTCTTCCCGCGGCCCGGGAGGCGTTAGAGCTAGCCATCTCCGCTTATCAAGCCGGAGAGTTGAGTTTCATTCAGTTGTTGGAAACGCGCCGTTCTTATTTCGAAACCAACTTGAACTCGGTTGTTTCCCAGGCGCAACTCGCGATCTCACAAGCCAAGGTGAACGGGCTTATGCTGACCGGCGCTCTCGATCCGATCCGGGACGACAGTGGCGGAGATTCCTTCCGCGATCGAACGCTCGGAGCAAGATAAGGGTGAGGGTGGCTTTAGGCTTTGGACTTTAGGCTTTAGGCTTTAGGAAGAGCATAACTCATAAGATCACCGCTCCCCTCGCCCCGCTTCGGGGAGAGGGG
>CAYMXM010000178.1:0-9081 GCA_964394065.1 uncultured Pirellula sp.
CCCCCAGCCCCTCTCCCCTAAAAGGGGCGAGGGGAGCGGAGATCTAAAAGCGCGGCGCGTTTTAGGACGCCAAAGCGGTGTCCGACGGGAGCGAGCCCCGGTCGGACAAGAAGCGAATCAGCGAACAAAACGTGCGCAAATCTAATTCCTCATAACACCAACTTTTTGACAGCCCACTTAACCTCATCTTCCGTGTATTCTGTGTATTCCGTGGTTCCTCTCTTCTCCCTCGGATGATCATGACAACTAACAACACCAATACACCAGCCTCTGCAACCTCCCCGTCTCCTGATGGGATTCGCCCTCCCCCAAAAACACTTTGGGAAGCCCTTCGCATGATCGGCCCAGGGATCATCCTCGCCGGAACGATCGTCGGATCGGGAGAGCTGATTCTTACCACCGCTATCGGTGCCAGACACGGATTCATCTTCCTATGGCTGATCCTCTTCAGTTGCGTCATCAAAGTCTTCGTCCAAATCGAATTGGGACGCTACGCGATCTCTTCCGGCCTACCAACCCTCAGCGCCCTGAAACAGATCAGCCATCGCGCATGGATCGGGAACAGTCTTCTCATCTGGTGGATCATCATGATGTTCTGCACCGTCTTTCAACTCGGAGGGATGACCGGTGGAGTTGGCCAAGCGCTCAACCTAGCCTTTCCTGCAGTCAGCGAAACGGTTGCATCGATCGTAGGAATGGTTTCAGAACCCCTTGCCGATTCCCTGCGTGCAAACAGGGAACTCCCCTGGGCTTTTCTTACCTGTCTCGTGACGATCGGAATCATCTACAACGGAAGCTATCGACGGATCGAAGGGATCACGACCGTGATCGTAGTCACCGTAACGTTGGTTACCGTGATCGCGACGCTCTCTCTCTTCTTTACCGAGTTCGCACCCAACATGGGAGAGGTGTGGAACGGATTGAAAGGACATCTTCCGCAAACTGGAGTTGCAGAAGCCTTCGCGGTCTTTGGAATCACCGGCGTAGGAGCGACCGAACTCTTTTACTATCCTTATTGGTGTATCGAAAAGGGGTACGGGAAGTATGTTGGTCCGAACGACGGTTCTCCCGAATGGGAGGAACGGGCGCGCGGATGGATCCGAGTGATGCATCTCGATGCTTGGATTAGCATGGTCGTCTTCACGTTGTCGACCGTTGCCTTCTACACGATGGGGGCAGCGGTACTCCACCCGCAAGGATTGGCTCCTTCAGGGACGGCGATGATCGAAACTCTCGCCGAAATGTATCGACGTCCTTACGGAGAATGGACGAAAGTTCTCTTCTTGGTCGGCGCGGGGATCGTCTTGTTCAAAACCCTCTATCTGTCCTGCGCGGCCAACAGCCGCATGACCGTCGATATGCTTCACTCATTTCGACTCCCCGCCGCCGAAACGTCGGAGAAACGTTTCAAGCTGGTTCGAATCTTTTGCATCCTATTTCCCGTTGTCGCGCTGACCCTCTATCTCTTCCAGCGAGATCCTCGGCTGATGGTAAAACTGGGTGGGATTGCGCAAGCGGCTACGTTGCCGATGATGGCGTGTGCGACTTTGTATTTTCGTTTCCGAAAGTTGGATCGGAGGATTCGCCCGACGTTGTTGACCGATATTTGTTTATGGGTCGCAACGATCGCGATTGTCGTCGTCGCGGTCTATTCGATTTATCAATCGCTGAAGGGATAGGAAAAGTTTGATAGGTGACTCCGCTCCCCTCTAAGTCTTTCATTTTGACAAGATTTACAAGAGTTGCAGGATTGGGAAAAGGTTCTTGATCTTGGAGAGAATTTCCAAAGCTCTTCAAAGAGCTATAGACCGAATCCTGCTCGTCCTGAAAATCCTGTCAAATAAAAAGTAGATCCTATAATCCTTTAGAGCCGAAATTTTACGCATGCGGTGTGCTAGGATCTTCAACTTGTGGTTCGAACCATCGATAGATCGTCGGCAATACTAACAGTGTTAGCATCGTGGAGGTGATGAGGCCGCCGATGACGACAGTCGCGAGGGGACGTTGCACTTCCGCGCCGGAATTCGAAGAGATCGCCATCGGGATGAACCCGAGCGCTCCACAGGAAGCGGTCATCAGGACCGGTCTCAATCGGTCCATCGCTCCCTGAACGACTGCATCCCATTGGTTCTCTCCCGAATGACGCAGATGGCGAACATGCTCGATCAACACGACTCCGTTCATCACGGCAATTCCGAACAACGCGATGAACCCAACCCCTGCCGATATTGAAAAAGGCATATCCCGATACCAAAGGAAGAGAATCCCCCCGGTCGCCGCGATCGGGACATTAAGGTAGATCAACATCGCAAGTTTGATCGAATTGAACGTAATATACAACAACGAAAAGATCAGCAGCAACGCAACGGGAACCGCGATCATCAAACGCTGCGTCGCTGCTTGAAGATTCTCGAACTGACCTCCCCATCGCAAGGTATAACCGGCAGGAAGCTGTACGCTCTCCTCAACTCGTCGCTGCGCTTCGGCGACGAAGCCACCTAAGTCCCGATCTCGAACGTTGCACTGCACCAATAGGCGACGACGAATCGAGTCTCGGCTAATCTCGACCGGCCCCTCTTCGACGAAGATGTTCGCGAGTTGCGAGATCGGGATCTGTCTCCCGTTCGCATCATCGATTCGGAGTTCAAGGATCTTGCTCGTATCATCCCGCGATTCGGGTTGCAATCGAACCTGAAGAGGAAAACGTCGCTGCCCCTCGAAGACCTGCCCAACAGGAACTCCACCAACCGAGGAAACCGCATCGAGAACCTGCTTGGAGTTGATGCCATAGCGGGCGAGATTCTCTCGATTGACGACGACTCTTAAATAAGGAAGCCCTGCGATCTGCTGCGCTTGCACCTCCGATGCGCCGTCCACTTCAAGAAGGACCTGGACGATTTCATCCCCCTTTCGCTTTAGCTCGTCCAAATCGTCTCCGTAGAGACTTAGCCCTATGTCGGAGCGAACGCCAGCGACGAGCTCTTGAACCCGCAACTCAATGGGTTGCGTAAAACTATACGCATTGGCAGGAACCTCCCTCTCCAAAGCATCCTGCATCTCTTCGACCAGCTGCGATTTTGGTATCTTCCGTTTCCAATGCCTCGGCGGCTTCATCCGAACGAGGATATCGGTTTGATACACTCCCATCGGATCATTTGCAATTTCGGGGCGCCCCGTCTTAGAAACCACGCTTTCGACCTCTTCGAAACCGAGCAAACAACGCTCGATTCCTTGGGTCATTTCGATCGATGTTTCCAGCGATACGCTCGGCAAACGGGTCGCTTGGATTGCGATGTCCCCTTCGTCTAGTTTAGGGACAAACTCGACACCAAATCTGGAGGCGACTCCAATGCTCACGCTGAACAAGACTACCGACGCGAGCAACATGCTTCGCGGATGCTGCATCGCAAAACCGAGCATCGGTCGGTAGGCAGCTTGGATCCAGCGGACGAGGAAGGTTTCACGCTCAGTGATTTTGCGTGCAAGAAACAATGAAGCCATGACAGGCATGACCGTTACCGACATGATGAGCGCCGCTGACAGAGCGGTCATGAAGACGAACGCCATCGGGCGAAACATCTTCCCCTCCATCCCTTGCAAACTCAAGATCGGTATAAAAACGATGATGACGATCAAGCCTGCGAAGAGAATCGGCTTACCCACCTCTTGCGCGGATTGACGATATACGGAGAGTGGGACTTTTGCTCCTTGGTTCAGCTTCTGATACCGAGACGCTTGACGAACGCAGTTCTCAATCATCACGACCGCCCCATCGACGATAACGCCGAAGTCGACCGCTCCCATGCTCATAAGGTTTGCGGAGACTCCCGCGTAGTGCATCGCGATCAAGGCGCTCATCGCCGACAACGGAATCGCAGCAGCGACGATCAATCCAGCACGAACATCTCCCAGAAGGAGGAAGAGCATGACGACCACCAAGAGCACCCCCAGCCCGATGTTTTCCCCCACCGTGTGAATGGTGGTTTCTACAAGCTCGGTTCGATCGTAGAAGGTGTCGATCTCGACTCCTTCGGGAAGTGTCTTTTGAATCTCCTCGATCTTGTGCTTGACCTCCTCGACGACTTGGCGGGAGTTGCCCCCCATGATCATCATCACCATTCCGACGACCGCTTCCCGATCACCGTCCCGAGTCACGGCTCCCTGCCGAAGCATCGGTGCGAACTCGACCTTCGCAACATCCCGAATCTGAATCGGGGTCCCGTTGCGACTCTCCAATACGATGCTTCGAATGTCCTCAAGGGATGTGACCAAGCCTTCCCCACGGATCAAGCGTTGTTCGGCACCGTGGGTGATGTAACCTCCACCCGCGTTGCCATTGTTCTCTTCGAGCGCTTCGAAAACTTGGCCTAACGTGATGTCGTAGTTTTGAAGCTTGATCGGATCGATTTGCACCTCGTACGTTTTGAGTTCCCCACCGAAGGTGTTGACCTCGGTGACACCTCGAACCCCTCGCAATTGGAAAGCGATTTGCCAATCGAGGATCGTTCTCAGCTCGCTCAAACTATGGTGAGCCCCTTCTTTGTTCTTCACTTCGAATTGGTAAATCTCACTCATCCCGGTTGCGATGGGGCCAAGCTCGGGAATTCCCATACCAGGTGGAATATTCTCTCGCGCTTTTAAGAGGCGTTCGTTGACGAGATTCCTTGCCCAGTAGATATCGGTCCCCTCATCGAATGCCACTGTGACTGCGCTCAGACCAAAGCGACTGATCGAGCGGATTTCTTCCACGTTGGGCATACCGCTCATCGCGTTTTCCACCGGGAAGGTGATGAACTGCTCCACCTCGACCGGCCCGAGCGCGGGGGAACTGGTGAGAACCTGTACTTGAACGTTGGTCAAGTCTGGAACTGCATCGAGTGGGATATTCGATGCAGCGATCCCTCCCATTCCCAAGACGAGGAGAGAGAGAAGCATCACGATGAAACGATTGTTGAGAGACCAGTCGATGATATGGTTGACCATGAAACTATTCCCCCATCAGATCGGCGAGGAGCTTGGACTTCAGAATGAAACCTCCTGAGACGACGACCTCTTCGCCGACTTGAAGCCCCGATTCGATAACAACCCATTCCCCTGCGATGCGAGCGGGGGTTACTTCCCGACGTTCGAATACATCTCCTTCACGATGTATAAAAACGAACTGGATTCCTTGATGTTCTAGCAGAGCCGATTTAGGGATTTGAAGAACCGACTCTTCCAGAAGGCCAGGGAGTTCGATCGTGACGAACATCCCGGGCTTAAGAAGTTGTTCTCGATTTTCCGCGATCGCGCGCATCGCGATCGTGCGAGTTTTGTCGTCCATGATCTCCCCCGTGTAGAAGACCTGCGCCTCAAACGTTCGGTCTGGCCAAGCTTCGTTCCGAACCGTCAATGTTTTGCCACTAAGGCTATTGAGGAGGGGAACGTTTCGTTCATAGACATCTGCGGTGATCCAGACATGGGAGAGGTCAGCGATACTCATGATCTGCGTATCGGGACGGACTTGTTCTTTGAGGGCGACATCCTTGGATAGGATCGTTCCTTCAAAAGGGGCGCGGAGTGGATAGTCCGAGATCGATTCCTTTTGAAGCTCCGGATCGATCTGTTCGATGTCCCCTTCCTCACACCCAAGGATGCGTAAATTGGTAGCTGCGACGGAAACGCGCGTCGAAGCTTCGCGGACACTTTGCGATGACAAGAGAAGGCTTGTTTTCAGCTCGTACTCGATCTGCTCGAGCCTCGCTTGAAAGGTTGCTAGATCCGCATCTCGGGCGGTTCTCGCAGCGATCAATTGTTTCGCTGCAATAGCCCCGGAGTCGGTAACACTCTCCAACCGATCCACGTCGGTATGGGACTTGATGTAGTTGGCGTAGGCGAGGAGGAGTCGTTCACGATAGTCCCCCATACCACGGCTTCGAAACTGCTCTTCGATATCTTGAATCGGTTTCCTTTCGCGGAGCGCATCTAGGAGTTCTTCTGCGTTTTTCGAGATCTCGACTTGGATGTCGTTCTTGACGGTTGCCATTTCCAAGCTGAGGCGCGCTTGGTAAAGCTCCAGTTTGGCGGCCCCTACTTCGCGGCTATGGATGACGACGAGCAAATCGTTTGCCTGGACCACCTGCCCGAGTCCGACCGATACGCGATCGACGGCCCCTTCCACCATCGGGTAGATGTGGGCGATGCGATCTTCGTTGAGGGAGACTTTGCCCGTTAGTTGGATCGACTCCGAAAAAGGTTTCTTCGAGACTGTGTGAAAAGCGATCCCTCCTTTTTCCCACTGGGATTCGGGGAAGTGGATTCGGGGTACGGAATCTGATTCGGCTTGGATCGGTAGCGTTTCCGCTGGATCTTTTGGGGTTGGTTTTTCTTCGGGGGTTCGCCAATAGTTCGAAGCGATCCAGCCGAGGACGAGTCCGACGCCGAGGAATAGGAGAGAGAGTCTTGAGAGTGAAGGGGAGTTGGGTTGCATGGGATTTATTGGGGGGGAACCACGGAATACACGGAAGACACGGAAAAAAGAAGTTTGAAGCCTGAAGCCTGAAGCCTGAAGCGGCTCCCCTCGCCCCGCTTCGGGGAGAGGGGCTGGGGGTGGCATGACGCATCGGCGCGAACATAAAGTGTTTGGGGAGTTTGGCCGACGCGTAAGCGAGGCCCGAAAATCACAACCCGTGGCGTAAGCGAGGGATAGCGCTGGCAACCAGACATCCAACCCAAGGTCCCACAGCACGCCCTTCGTGCCTCAGGGACGTGCCACCCGGCGCCTTGAGATATTCTCCACAAGGGCAACGATTACTCGCGACACGATCCCTCGCTTACGCCACGGGTTGATGGGGGGACGCTTCGAGTCCATCTCCTTAACACCGATGCGTCAGGCTAGGTTGGGGGGCTACCTGGTGTTATCAGATCAAGAGCGGACGTGGTCGACTCACCACGAGGGAGAAGATAGGGGAATGCCCTAGGTAGAGAGATTGGCGTTGGAGTGCGGCAAGAGTTTTGCGATCGAGAAGGATAGGAAGTGGCAATGCGAAAGAATCGCTTACATCGAGTCGGCGTTCTTCGAAGCTAGAGACGTCGAGAACGAGAGAACTAGAGGGGATGGAGTCCAAGGATTGGGTATCCCACAACTCGGTCGTAATCACGACGCTTACCCAGTGGACATGAACCTCCGAGTCACCGACATCGCGGTGCTCGGAGGAAGGAGTCTGGTGAAAATGTTCCAGCAGAGCTGGATTATTGCGGACGGTTGCCGAGTCGGTGGGATGGGCATCCAGAACCGGGAGCGGGATGCCCGATAGGATCGAAACGAGGAGAAACGCGAGAAGCGTTCGGTTATTTTGTTTTGTTCGAATCCACATCGACTACCTGATGTTGTTTTACTTCTCTGGTCCTTTGGAGGACAAATTAAAATCGACCTTGTTCGGCCCCGCTTTGACGCTCGCGGTCAATTTCGAGGCCTTCGGGATAGTGTAGGCCATCGGAAATTTGTTAGCAGTCTTTTCCGTTGGATTCGATCCTTTCGCTGCTTGCTGATCATAATCTGGAGAAGAACTGTCTGCCTTGGAAAGGTCGACAGCCGGGGGTGGGGACCAGGAGACGGTTACATTGTACTCACCAATCTCAGCGCCGAAACCAGCATCTTGCCGGAGGTCGTGAATCTTATAAGTTCCCGATTCATCCGTAACTCCGGACGCAGCCTGCCCACCGGAGCTAGGGTGAAACGCCACGGTTGCATTCGTGAGGGGAGCGTCGTCCATGAGCACAACCCCTTCGACAGGATGAAGAGGATACTTTGGGCCACAGCCGATGGTCAGCGGCACTACAGCCAGCAACGCAGGAATGAGAGATCGAAACATCATAACCAACTTTGTTTTGAAGGATTGAAAAAATAGCAGGGGTCGGTTATGAGAACCGCCCCCTGCTGGAATACTTAACCGAAGATGCATACGCCCTTAATCTGGGATTGCGACAGACTCGCCACCCGCTGCAGAGCCCATGGCCCCCCAAATACCGAACGGAGAACGCCCGGTATACTTTCGGATGTTGGAAGCGGGTTGCGTGTGCATGTAGTTCATGTCCCCGTTGTCAATTCCTTGGGAAATAAATCGAACCGAACCGTCGCACAAGGCGGCGTTCACGCCACCGGTGTGTCGACTACGGGGAGGTGCAGCGACTCGGTGCTCAGCATTGTCTCCGGCACAAGCAAGACCATTCGGTGCCATGATCGTGAAGAAGCCGGTATAGGCGTTTGCGGCATCGCCCCAGCGTCGCCCAGTTCCCCAGCCGGTGGTGCCAGTCGAGTCTTGAATTGCGCCGGTAAGAGTTCCGTTAGGGCCGCGGCGAGCCAAGCATTGAGCGGGGCTCCATTGATCCCCTGAGTTCCCATAGACATTGACGGCCGTCGCAGTGATTGCAAGGCTCTGCCCCGAAATGCCGGAGTCGAAACCGACGACTTGTTCGGCGAGCATCAGCGTGTTCGAGGTTCCATCGGTGATGAAACCAAAGTCCGCCTTGCCTTGTTCGCCGTGCGCGAAAACGCCACGCCATTCGTGGTTATCGGTGATTAAGTAAATATCCCCACGGTTGCAAACGTAGTTGGTTGGACGCATGTTGGTGGTGTTCAAGTTGACACCATCGGAGGGGCAACGGAATGTAGCCACTTCTCGCTTGAACGGATTGATAACTGCCGTTCCTCCCGTGGGAGTCAGGGTGTCGTTGGTATTCCAGGGTACCCCACCCGCCATCATAAAGGGAGCGATTGCATCGTAGAGCGCGTTTTGCTCAATGTAGGGAAGAGTGGACGTTAGATATCCCAACCGAGCCCAGTTAGCTGCACCGTTGGTCGCCCTGTTCCAGCGAGTGTCGGCGAATTGCGGGGAGAATTTCTTGTGGGCGTCGTGGTGATTGTGCTGCGCAAGAGCCAAGTTCTTGAGGTTGTTGGAGCATTGCATGCGGCGAGCAGCCTCCCGGGCCGCTTGCACTGCTGGTAGCAACAACCCTACCAGAATGCCGATGATGGCAATAACTACGAGGAGCTCAACGAGGGTAAAGCCGTGAGCCGTGAGCCGTGAGCCGTGAGCCGTG
>CAYMXM010000179.1:0-9067 GCA_964394065.1 uncultured Pirellula sp.
TTGGTCGCAACTCGCCCCTGTGATCGAGAAAGAAACCGAGGAAGAAGACTTCGGCCACCTACTCAACACCCTCATCGATGAATTGTAAGAAGAGGCTTAAGGCTAAAGGGGTAGGTATAAGCTGTAAGGTATAAGGTGTAAGCCTTATACCTTTTTGCGAGGTAAGTTGAGTTCCTCGCCGACCGCCACGCGGCCCCCCCATGTTTGCCTTGGGGCAACAGAGAGACACAGCATTTTTTTCTCTGCGTCCCTGCGCCTCCCGCGTCTCTGCGTTTCATTCTTTCGACAGTGCCTTCAACCCGCCTCCTTTGAACGCTCGCCGCGGAGCGGCTTGGATATTCGCTATCCCTCGCCAACGTGTCGGGTTGTGATGGAGGGACGCTTCGCGTCCTCCTCCTCTACCGGTGGCAGTTTCTCTAGCACTTTTTCCAGAAGTCGCCGGTTGTGAGAGATCAAATCGGCTAACAACCCCGCTACGAGGAGAACGGCGGCTAGGATAACAAGAACTCCGCCGAGCACCAACGATTGAATATGCCCGGCACCTCCATCGACCGCGTATCGAATCAGAAACCGCGCGATGGGAATCACTCCGATCAGCCCCAGCACTGCACTAGTCCAAGCCAACACCTCGAGAGAGTGAAACATGAAGAAGACACGCAGCATCGTCAAACCAGATCGGGAGATGAACTGAGGGAGAGAGCGGAACAACCTAGAGGGACGAGTGGCAGGGTTGGTCTCGATTGGAACGAATTCAATTGCGAGCCCTTTGCAACTCGCCTGAAGCAGCGACTCGATCGTGTAACTGTAACCGGTAACGATATGCGTATGCTCCGCAGCATTCCTGGAATAGGCGCGAAAACCACTAACCGGATCTGGCAGATCTCGCCCCGCCAATCGACTGACGACTCTCCGACCACACCGCTGGAGAAACCGCTTTAGAGGTGAGAACCTCCTATCCTCCCCAGGGCGTCGGTCTCCTACGACCAAATCAGCTCGCCCTGCGACGATCGGTTCTACCAACTGTTGGATCGCAGAACCTGGATACTGATGATCCCCATCGGTATTCACGATCACATCTGCTCCGAAACGCAACGAAGCCTCAAGCCCCGTCGCAAACGCAGCGGCCAAGCCTCGATTCCGATTGTGACGCACCACATGATTCACCCCCAGCCCGAGCGCCACGGCTGCCGTCCCGTCTCGACTCCCATCATCGATCACCAGGGTCTCGATCTCATCGATCCCTGCGATCTCCTTCGGAAAATCCGCCACCACGCGATGCAACGTCTCCGCTTCGTTAAAGCATGGGATTTGAATAATCAATTTCATAGTACTCAATTGCCCAATCGCCCGTTTTACAAACTGTGTTCAAGTCCAAGCCTCTTCTTCATCCGTGTCTTCCGTGTAATCCGTGGTTAAAAAACATCACGACCGAAGCCGCTTTTCTTTACGCAAGGCGCGAATTCGAAATCCAACCCCTCCGATCAACGCACTCGCCACCAACAAACAACGCATCACAAACTGATCCTTGGAAACCGCCCCTCCATGAATCCAACAAAAAAACGGCGTAAGAGCAAGGGTTACCCAACAACCGAACTCGATCCAGGGACATGCTTCGTCCCAACTTACAGGTTCCTCAAGTTGATTCATAAAAAAGCCTCATTCGGAAGAAACAGAGCGTCCATCTTTGCGGTTTCCTAGCCAACGGTGGGCGAGGCTGTCGATGCTGTAGCTAACGACGCGGACCGATCCGTCGCACATGACGAACAAACATCCGTTGTGCATACCGCCGAAGACTCCCGTGTTATCGACACGAGCACGATCGCTCATCGGAGGAGAACCCGTCCACCGACGAATGTCCCCGTCGTCCCCCACGAAGGCTGCTTGATCGTCTCCGCGGTCCTGGCCGGTCTGGTGGTGAATCTGGTTGATGTACTTTTCTCCGATCAAATAGGTGTTCGTCAAACCATCCGAAATGTCCGAGAAACGGACGGTGCTCGTTACGTAACTGACACCCGTCAATCGGGCCACTTCAGGCCAAACATGATTGCGAACATCTTCCGGAGAAAGGCTGGCGGGTCCCGGTCCGGTCGAAAGCTGGGTGTCTCCCCCATTGATCGCATAGTCGGATTTCGCCCCGAGAGGAGGGTTGGGCGTATTCCGAAGCACCGTGGTCCCCGTATAAGGGAGCAAATCTCCGCTCCGTCGACTCGTGCATGTCAAAGTGGGAACTCGGCTTTGCAACAAAACTTGCAGCTTCTCCCCTTTGGCAGCAGGATCCAATCCCTTCCCTAGCTCCCGAAGGGGTTGTTGTTCGAGGTAGGGGAGGACGTTATAGACCCATCCCCCAGGTTGGTCTCGCCCGAAGCCTCGATCGGGATCTCCAACCCACGCATGCCCCCAGCCGTTGGTGGGTAGATGCTTGCGCGACGACTCATGCATCTGCACCGCCAGTCCGAGTTGCTTCAAGTTATTCGTACATTGGATCCGGCGCCCCGCTTCCCTAGCATACTGCACCGCCGGTAATAGCAATCCGGCCAACAAGCCGATAATCGCAATCACCACTAGCAACTCTACCAAGGTCATACCCCTCCGGGGAACGCTGATCGATTCTTTTCTTTGCGCCTTGGCGCCTTTGCGTGAGCCTTGAATTTCGATCAAGGGATGAGAATTGTTACGGAACATGATTGGAAGGCCCTTGGGACGAGGAGATATCCACTATACGTATCGTAGGGTTGGAAAACGCATACGACCTGTAGGTCGGCGCAAACTCTACATAGGGATATTCAGAAAATAGATTCTCGTATTTGGTTTTGAATTCGTATACGATTGGAGATTGGCGTGTCCAAAGGGTGGAGCCCAAGAAGAACCGCTCATAGGCAAAGCTCGATGTCACCAAGTAACGGACTCCCCGGCTCTTCAGGGAAGGGAGACTCTCCTCCACAATGTACCTGATTCCAGGTCGGGTGGAGCTATGGGACTCGCTGAGGAATTCATCATCCCGTTCCTGCAACCATTCCTCAGCAGCTGCTCGCGTATCCTGGTTGAAATGGAGAACCAAACGGACCGAATCGACGAAAGGAAACGCCAAGGCCAAGAATGCGACTCCCACCACAACTCCCCTGATGAGACGTTCTTGGTAGCGAGTCCAGAGGGTTTGCAGGGCGAACGCTCCCAAGATTGCCACTGCGGGAACCAGCGAAACCACATATCGTTCGTAATTGGGGGAAGTCTTCAACGGAGCTAGCTCCACGACAAAATAGAAAATCGCTCCGTAGCAGATCATCAGCTTCAGCACAAAAGGGGAGTCCTTCCAGCGGAGAATCCCGCTCCCCGTTCCGAGCAACATCAAGAGAATCGCGAGTCCCCCCATGCCTGGTATCAAACTAGAAACCAAGTGAAAGGAGCATGCGTAGTCCCAAGGCATAATCGTTATCGTATGCCCTTGGACTACGTGTTGCGCTTGAAACAGAACGCCACCCAAAAATGTATTCGGGTCGCGAAACATTGGAAAGTTGATAAGGACGAAAACGAATCCTGCCGCGAGCCCGCAAGGGATGCACTTCTCAAGATGAGTCCGCAAAGAACGTTCACGGCTCGACAGGATCGGGATCGCAAGAAAAATAAGGAAGAGGAGCAAACCCTTGTAGTGCGCAGCGGTTGCCGCTCCAATCGACGCACCGCACAGAACAGCCATCCTCAGATCTGGCTTTTTCTCGTACTGAAGCATGCAGACGATCGTGACTAGGGAACAGAAAGTGAGGAGGATGTCTTCTTTGAAGTAGTGGGAATGGACCACCAACAAAGGGGAGACCCCAGCCAGGAAAGCTGAGAACCAAGCAAACGGAGGTGTCATCACCTTCGATGCAAGATAAAGGGTCAACAAGACAACTCCTGTTCCGAAACAAGCAACCAACAGGCGGCAACGAAAAATAACATCCTGTTCGCTCTGCGGCTTAGGAAACTGATTAGCAAGTTTTCCGAGCTGCAACATCAAGATCGGTTGTCGAAAATCCGGGCTTCCACGGAGGACAAACCCAACCTTTTTCGGTTCGTCGATATGGTATCTCAGCGGGAAGTTGATCGCGGCCGTATTCAACGCGACACTTACCGATACGAGGAAGACGAGGGGGAGGAGCATTCTCTTGACTGGCAATTCCATATTTTACTCACGGGATAAAGAAAATACAGATGGAGTATCCAGCCCAATCGACGGGAGTCATCGTTTGTAGGTGCCGTTCTAGAACGCCTGGGTTATCCCGATACAGGTTGTTAACACTTATCGCGTACCAGCCCGGTTCGATCCCTTCCCAATTCGATGGCACTCGGTTCGACAGGTTCCCCCGGACCAAGGAGGGATCATAACTGGAATGAATCGATTGATAGCAGGGGATCGATTCCGGATGCGCTGCTCGCCAATCGCGGAGTAGATAAAAGTCCTGCCCCCAATCCACGTTGCTTCCCAGGAGCCACTCACCTCCTCGTTTCGGTCCTCCTGCAGCTTCGTTAAAATAACTCAACCAGTGAGGCCCTGCCCATAGGACAGACGCCCCTTGGAATGCGAGGAGCATCGGGATCAAGAACCGGAATCGAATTGGCGAGTAAGCACCAACCTGAGAAATGAACGCCAGGAGGAAGAGGTAAGCGAGAAGGATGTAGCGCAAATGTCGATTGAATCCTGTCTCGCTGCTAACCAGGAAGATCACGCTAAAAGCAGGTAATAGGAAAAAGAGGATCTCGACTGGCATAGGACTCGCGGGAGGCTCCCCACTCGGGACCTTGGCTTCTCTCAGAAAGCGAAATCCTCTTGTGGCTGTCATGTAACAGGCCATTCCCCCCAGAACGATCACGGAGAGTGGCGACTTGACCGCTAAACCAATCAAGTAGTAATACCACCATCCTCCCGACTGCCATTTGCCCATCAGATAGGATCGGGACATGCTCTCCGATTCAAAGTTGAGTTTTTGCGTATCGATCCCCTGGATCACACATGCCGGCAATGGGAACGGAACGGAAGCGAGGTAGGTTCCGGAGAAGCGATTTCCATCCCCCGTCGCGAGGGGGCTCTTGGTCGCGAAAAGTTCGCTTCGGAGGCGAAGAGATCCAAGGGGGCGGAATGTTTGGTCAAACCCGTAGACAACGTTAACCGTCAACAGGCATATAACCAAAGCCACAAGGAGATGAACGATGTCACGTCCGAAGCTTCGGAATAGCATCTTCTCAGTGCAGCGCCAAGCGACTCCCAGAATGAGAAAGGTGACAGGAATGATGGGTAGCCAAGTGAACTTGCTCGAAAGCGCTGCCCCTACGAGCACCCCAAACAGGATCGCATCCTCCAATCGACCAGATTGCAACCATCGTCGATAGCAATAGAAGGCGATGAGTCCAAGAGAGGCCGCTCCCGCATCGGCGGTCATCAAGCTGCCATGCGCCAAGAGCATTGGAGAGAAACACCACAAGCAAATCAGAACCCAACTAGCCCTCGGACCGAAGAGTTCCGCCACCCAGAGGGCAGCGCAATAGAGCCCAGTGGCCGTAATTACGAGGCAAACGATGCGAGCTGAGAAGAAAGCCCAGTGGAACGATTCGTAGCGACTTAAAAAATCGATCCCAACCTGAAACTCCGATCGAATCTCCGCAAACGGGGCGATGAGCTGCGGATTGATCTCGTACCCCATCATCACCGCCGGCAGGGAAGCGATCAAACGAATTAGAGGTGGGTTAACCGCAAATAGCTCAAACACACCGGTCGTCCAGTGGGAGATCCCCGCAGCCAACAACCCCACTTCATCATACGTAGGGCTAGATCTCCAAGCGGGAACCGCTCCCAAGAGGATAAAGATAGCGCATCCCACGAGCCGAACGGTTCGGGGAGAAAAGAAAAGATTCTTGCTACGATCAACTTTCCCGTCCATTTAACCTCTTCTTTTGACGATCACCTTCCTGAGCTCTTCGTAGGGTGTGTGAAGTGGTCGCCGTTCCCATCCCATGGCTCCTCGCAATCCAAACCAACTCTCCATCCCAACCACCCTCGCACCTCTAGGCGACCACGCAACACACCGGGGCGCGGACGGTGTGTTACGCGGTCGCATTTGAGGTTGTGATTTCTTGAGGTGGAGAGGCGACTCGAAGTACGAACCGAATTTGGGGTGGAGACGCGACCGCTTCACACACCCTACGGGGGAAGCACCATTCGCGTTGCCACGTGAATCGCAAAATCGGTGCACTGGTTCCATAGTACACAAATCCAACCCGTGGTGTCAACAAGGGGCCCCACGTAGGGTGTGTGAAGTGGTCGCCGCTACAACCTCAAGGATCCTCATCCACCCAAACCAACCCTCCATCCCAACCACCCTCGCACCTCAAAGCGACCACGTAACACACCGGGGGCGCAAACGGTGTGTTACGCGGTCGCTATGAGTGATTAAGGTTTCTTGAGTTGGAGAAGTGATTCAAAGTGCGAACCGAATTTTGGGATAGGAACGCGACCGCTTCGCACACCCTACGAATGGGCTTCTCTTCTATTGGTGATCACCTTCCTGGTGATCAGCCCCAGGGAGACGAGTGCAATAACGATGAACAGGTAACCGTACCAAGGAAATTGAGCCACATACATGTTAGGAGTCTTGATCCCGTAGTGCTCCAGTTCAAACTCTTTCGCAGGAGGAGCGTCCATGCTCACCTGAAATTGGCAGGAATCAGAGCTTGATGCCGTTTCTCGCCCTTCTCTCCCCCACTCCACAGCGGTTTCGGCTGGGATCAACGGAAGGCTTTCAGAATAGGTGTAACTGCCCCTTACCCACCCCTTCTTGTTTTCGCTTGCAAGCCGAACAAGTCGGTATCTCATAATCCGTGATTGATGTTCGGAATCCACATACACTTCCAGCGTGTCGAAAAAAGGAGTTCGATTTCTCGAAAGTCGATCTCCAAAGTTGAAGTTTTCCATACCAATTAAGTACTTAATATCGACCCTAACTTCACCGTTCTCGGCTCGTTCGCAGGAAGTGATTTCGTAATCACCGCTATTTAACAAATCCAGAATTGGAACTCCAAGAATGCAGACACCTCCGAGCAAAAAATTCCGCGGCAAATGAGCATCTCTCCCTTCCGGTTCAAGAGGCGGTTCAATCTTAGCTAGACTCCATGACGCTTCCCCTTTAGGCTTGCGCACAATAAAAGTACCGTGCGAATTCCACAGGTAATGGGTCTCTTCTTTGTCGTCAGTGGCCATTCGCTTTTGAAGTTTTCCACGGGTAGCGAAGTCCATTGACAAATCCTTGGGTTTTCTTGCGCCTGGCGGAGTAATTTTCGAACTAAATGCAGCCGTTCCGGAGCATTGATTCAGGGTTCCTGTGAGTTTCTTCCAGTCTTGAACGACTTCGTTGGCCATCTCGTTTTCGACTCCAAGCAGCGGTCTGGTAAGCAAGAGGAATATGAAGAAAAGAGAAGTCTTAATCCAACGACTACTTAAAGCAAATCTAATACTGTGCATTTTAATGATCCGGTTTTGTGCCTAGACAGGCGGAAAGGTATAGACCATAACATGAGCCACATAATTGATAGTTATTTCACGCCAATAATCCTACGCTCACTAACTACCACCAAGTTTTTTGTGGCCCAATTAAAAATCAAACGTCCCAAAAATCGCTACGTTCAAAAGCGTCCCCAGTGTGATCGGCATCGTTTAAGAAAGGAAAACGAGTACATCTACGAACAACATCTTCATCAAAACCGAACGGCGTAACTTTCCCTTAAAGCACAGAGGAACTATATGCGTTCAAGTAAACCCACCCTTCCGCAATAATCCTCGCGCAAATCCAAAGACACGCACATACGATATTGATCTCTCAAGAATTGAGACGCCTGCGGCTACCGTTATTAAAAAATCATCACGACTTACCCCATACTAGGGCATACAGTCACACTCCCAAGTACCCAAAGGACGCTGGCAGCCACATCCATCGCACCCCCAGGGAAAATAAACTTCGCAGCTTACATTGGGGCACACTCCTTCCCAATCAGGTTTTTCGAAACGGCAACTTCCCCAGCAATTATCGCATTGTGCTGCACTCGAATAAGACGCGAACGCACACGACAGAGAAATTGCTGTCACCGCTGCCAATATACGTACGCTACCCAAAAAGTTGAAAAGGTTCATTTTTTTCATTACTCCTAAGTAATATTCAGTTTCGAACTCAACGATAACCAACGTTTTTGTGGGCTAAGAGCCAACCGTACCTTCTCCTTTCTCCTGGCTCTCACTCAAGACTTGAATCTCAACCATGACATGCTCTAGCCCTCCTTTGTCTGTTAAGAGGAAAAACTTTTTTTGATTCGTACCCGGCCTAAAGCCTTCGGTGTCAACGACGATCTCCAATTCGACCGATTCTCCCGCGCGGAGCCGTCTAGGAACGCCGCGAATATGGACGCAAGAGCAACTTACATCTGCTCCCAAAATCTCAACACTCGCAAGAGCCTTAACAGGAAACCCCAGAGAGGTGACCTCGCCAGCGTTTTGCACACTCCCCGAAAGATGCTCCGGAAACTCGGCCGGACTTTTGGAGCTAGCGGATAAGTTCCTAACACCCAGGTAAACGATTGCCGAACACAGAATGACAGTCGACACTCGCGAGCAGCTTCGAGGATAACCTTCAGCTCAGAACTCAAGAGGGGGAGTGTATAGCAAGGTCAAGGCGAAATCAAATCACTTTCCTACCGTTTTTATTCTCGATCAGCCAACCAACGCCATTGCTTGATGTGTTTCTCAGTAATTCTTGTCGGCAATGGCGATGTTTCGTCCGTAAGGTGTTGAAAATATTTTTTTATTTCCCGTTGACCAATTCGCTGGAAGTAAGTGGGGTGGTGAGGGAGCTGTTCTGGGCAGGCCTGACGCATCGGTGGTAAGAGGGTGGACGCGAAGCGTCCCCCCAATCACAACCCGTGGCGTAAGCGAGGGACAGCGTCGCGAGTGAACGTAGACCTTGTCGGGAATATCTCAGGCGTTGGGTGGCACGTCCCTGAGGCACGAAGGGCGTGCTGTGATACCTGGGATGGATGCGTGGTTGCCAGC
>CAYMXM010000180.1:0-9051 GCA_964394065.1 uncultured Pirellula sp.
ACTCTAAAGCGCGGTGTCTGGCCGCGTGGCACGTCCCTGAGGCACGAAGGGCGTGCTATGAGACCTTGTGGGATGCCTGCTGCCGACGCTGTCCCTCGCTTACGCCACGGGTTGTTGGGGGACGCTTCGCGTCCGCCCCCTTTACATTGATGCGTTAGACCACCCTACTACTCCGGGCGAGACGCCCGGGCCACGGTGACACGGGCCACGGTGACACGGGCCACGGTGATGCTGTCCATCACGCATTCCTCCCCTTAAAATCACTTTAATCGTCAAAGTCGACTCAAGTTGCCTTGTTTACCGAACCGATGAATGAGGTATGGCGCCAGGTAAATCTCCTTCAAGGTCTCCCGGCGGGAGACTGCAACAAAGCTTCGTTCGCCTCGCTACGGCTTGGGGAAGTGTGGTCATTGCTGGGGTCAGCACACTGGGGGACATCACCCTTTTCGCTTGGCAAATGCTGGGATGGATGGTAGCAGCGCGCCCTCGCAAGGAAACTCTCCTTCCTAGTTTCTACTCCGTAGGGGTCTTGAGCTTGCCGGTCGTTGCGCTCACCGGAACCTTCATCGGGATGGTGCTAGCAATTCATAGCTACGCGCAGTTCAAGAGCATGGGGATGGAGACTCGCCTCGGAGCGGTTATCAACATGTCTCTCGTTCGAGAGCTTGGCCCGGTCCTCGCAGCAACCATGCTAGCAGGGCGGGTGGGAAGTGCGATGGCGGCGGTGATCGGGACGATGCGAGTCACCGAGCAAATTGACGCCCTGGTCAGCATGGGGGCAAACCCGATTCACTACCTAGTCGTGCCCCGTTTTCTCGCTTGCGTTCTTCTTATCCCAGCGTTGACCATTATGGCCGATTTCATGGGGATCGTTGGGGGATACTTTCACAGCGTGATCGTTCTCGGGATCGACCATGCTCAATACTTGCAAAACAGCCGGGACTTCGTCGATGGAATCGATCTCTTCGCAGGGATTTTTAAGAGTATCGTCTTCGGGGCGATCATCGCGGTCGTGAGTTGTTATCACGGCTTCAATTGCCTCCCTGGAGCCGACGGCGTCGGACGAGCGGCCACCACGGCGTTCGTCCACAGCTTTGTCATGATCCTGGCCCTCGATATCGTCTTGAACCTGTTGCTAAACGCCATCGATTTCGCCCTCTGGCCTGGGAGGTCGAAACTCTTCTAATGGACGAGAAACTCCTATCCGAACTGGCCGGAGCATCAGCCTTCCCTGCCCCAATCCAATCCGATTCGACGAGTGAGCGCCCACTCGTCGAAACCCAGAATCTCTCTTTGCAGTTTGGAAAACAGACGATTCTCAACGACATCTCCATCTCGATCCCTCGGGGGCAAACCTTGGCGATCATCGGGGAAAGTGGATGTGGCAAGACGATGCTTCTCAAGACGCTCGTCGGACTGATACGTCCCACTTCGGGTTCTGTTGTTTTTGACGGAAATCACCTGGACGCGTTGGACGACCATGCGTTAACCTCCCTGCGTCGACGCTTTGGGTTCGTATTTCAGAACGCAGCTTTGTTCGACAGCATGACGATCGAGCAAAACGTTGCGTTTCCCATTCGGCAACATGGCCTTCCTGGCGGAACTTCCGAGCGTGCATTGATCCAACAACGTCTACTAGAGGTCGGCCTCCCAAACAATGTCCTCCCCAAAAAACCATCACAGCTCTCCGGTGGCATGCGCAAACGGGTCGGTTTGGCAAGGGCCTTGATCCTGGAGCCCGATCTACTTCTCTACGACGAACCGACGACCGGTCTCGACCCGATCATGAGCGACGTGATTAACGAGTTGATTCTTCGAACCCGAAAACGGTACAAGGTCACCAGTGTCGTCGTTACGCACGACATGCACTCCGCCAAAAAAATTGCAGACCGAATCATCATGCTTTACCCATTTTCACGCTTGAAGCCAGGTGAAAGCCAAATCTTGTTCGATGGCCCCCCCTCGGCCCTCGAAACAACGCGCGATCGTCGGGTGAAACAATTTGTTGTCGGTGAAGCGGGGGACCGGCTGATGGAAATGTTAGCTCAACAAGGGCAAGGGCGTGGGGATCTCGACTCCTTGAAACCCCACGCACAAACCCACTAGGAATCGGACTACCGGACGACGAAGACCATGGAAGAGAACAACTATCGCTTTAGCGTTGGAGTGCTGGTACTCGCCTCCGCTATCGTTGCGGTGATGTTGGTCGCCTACTTCGGTGCTGTTCCTGCCTTCTGGGTTGAGAAGTACTCGGTCACGATCAATTTCCCTCGCGCTCCCAAGGTAAAGGTCGATACCCCGGTTCGAAAAGCGGGGGTGCTGATCGGTCGGGTCTCCCATGTCTACCTGCGCCCCGGCTTTGAAGGGGTCGACGTGACGTTGGAACTGGAGAAGAAGTTCCCTCTTCAGAAAATGGAGATGCCGATGATCGTTTCCGAATCTCTCATCACGGGGGATTCGGCGATCGAGTTCGTCGCTCCAACACAAGATTCGCTCCTCCGTCGCTTCGATGGATCTGCCGGCTCTCCGAGGAACGGGATTCTCGATGAAGCGGAACGGCAAGACTCCCTTGGGATTATTCCTGACCGCTTCTATTCCGAAGGGGGCGAAGTCGCCGCCGATCCACAGGAAGCGCTCAATGCCCTAGCCCCGGCCTTCGAACGATTCGACAAAATCGCCGCTATCATCCAAGACATGCTCAACACTGGCACCGGTCCCTTTCGAGATCTGGCTCAGTCCGCCCAAGTCACCCTCGATAACATCAACACAACGGTCGGGACGATCAATCGGGTCGCGAACCAAGTGGAAGAGGCTCGCATTCCCGACGCGGTGGCTCGCGGCCTCAACATGCTCCCCGAAGTATTCGAGGAAGCCCAAAAAACGCTCGATCAAACCCGAGCCACCCTCAAGGGGTTCGAAACCTTTAGCACGAATCTCGAGAACCTAAGCCAAGAGTTCGACGGAATCGGCGCGTCGGTTCGCGAAGCAGTCGACAATGCAAACGTCGCAATCTCTAACATCGCAGAGATTACCGAACCGATCAAAGAGAATAGTGTTGTCATCGTCGATCGGGCTGCCGTATTGCTCGATAATTTGAATGGACTCTCGCTCGATCTAAGCCTCTTCATGGAACGACTCAACAATAGCAATGGAACGATTCAGCAACTGATCGAAAATCCACAACTCTACTATCAAGTGGATCAGACGATGCGAAGCGCTCAGGCTGCGACGAAAAACATCCAAGCGATCACCGCTCGACTGGGACCAATCATCGACGACGTCCGAATCTTCACCGACAAATTAGCCCGAGACCCCGGCCAAGTCGGCGTGAGAGGGGCGCTGAGCCCAAGAACATTGGGGACGGGGATTAAGTGAGGCTGAAGGCTGGCAGAAGGTGTGAGGTGACCTGACGCATCGGTGCTAAGAGGTAGGACGCGAAGCGTCCACCCATCACAACCCGTGGCGTTAGCGAGGGATAGCGTCGCGAGTGAACGTAGCCCTTGTGAGAACGTCTCAAGCGTCGGGTGGCACGTCCCTGAGGCACGAAGGGCGTGCTGTGAGACCTGGGATGGAGGTCTGGTTGCCATCGCTGTCCCTCGCTTACGCCACGGGTTGTGATTTTCGGGCCTCGCTTACGCGGCGGCAGCACCTCTCGAATCGGTTCGATGCTACCGCCGCATTCGCGGCTCAAGAACTCATTGTTTCGGAGTCCGTGGGCTGCCATCGCTACGCGATTCCAAACCAAGATCATCGCTACGCGATATCAAAGAAGGATGCGAAGCATCCGCCATCCTCTCGGATTTCCCTCCGCGTTCTCTGCAGTTAAACGCCCCCCCTTCTTCCTCAAGTCTCAAGCCTCACCCCTCAAGCCTGATTCCGGTGTGTTCCGTGGTCGCTTGAAGCGCGTCGGTGGTTGCATTAGAAAAGTTAGCTGGCCTGCTATATCGAACTGAGGTGGATGCGGCGACCACTTCACACACCCTACGGTTGAGATGGAAACCGCGTAGTTCACGCTCTCGTCACTGCCAGTTCGGCGATCCAGGCTTCGACGAGGGCGGCGGGGGCGATCATGCGGTCTACGTGCATTTTGGCTTCCATGCAGCGCTCGACCGCTGCGATTTGCGATTCGACGCGCGGGTTCCCCTCGCATGCCGACCTCTTCATCTCCTGCAAGAAGTAAGATTGCACGAAGTCGATCAAAAGCTTTAATCTCTCTCGCTTGGATTGCGAATCGGTTCCCACACTCTCCACGTTGCTGAGCAACGCCTTGGTGAACTTCGCAAGATCGAACGACTCGGTCGAAAGTTGCTGAACCATCTCCTCGCGAAAGCGTTTCAGCTCTTCGTTCTTCAGAATTGCAAAGGAAGCTATCGTTCCGTTTGCAAGGCGACCGATCCTCTCCCCTTCCTCTGCATCGGTAGCCAAACCGTGACGAAGGGCTAGCTGGCTGAGTTCTTCTTGACGAAGCCCTTGAAATCGGACGACTTGACAACGGGAGCGAATGGTAGGGAGTTGACGCTGCAAACTGGTGCTGATCAAGAAGATCAACGAACCGGGAGGTGGCTCCTCCAACGTCTTCAACAGGCTGTTCGCAGCCTCGATGCCAATCGTGTCTGCGTCATCGATTACGGCGATTTTCCTCCGGCCGGAATAGGGCTTCATGCGGATCTCATAGCAAAGCCCTCCGCGCATCCGGTCCTCTTCCTCTCCGATAAATTGGCCGATCGACAAGGCGGTCTTCTCTGGATCCTTGGCGATCTGGATGAAGTCGGGATGAGTCCCCGCCTCGATTTGCACGCAAGCTTCACAGGTTCCGCACGGAGAAAAGGATTCGGGTGGATTCCTCAAACAAAGAAGTGTTTTGGCGATCATCCTCGCGAAGGTTCGTTTCCCGATCGCCTCCGACCCGACGAGGAGGAACGTGCTCGCTAGTCTTCCCGAACGGATGGCATTTGCAAACCACTCCCGTTGTCGGTGATGACCGAGATAGGATGACCAGTCCATGGAGAAGGACTCCTCTTTAAGGGGGTGGCAAAGAAAAGACGGGTGGGAGCTTGAGCCGGAGTCCAGCAACCGTGCATCGTCCCACGAAATCGCTTTCCAACTCCCCTCTCACCTTTTCGAGTTGGAGGAGTTCCTGAATCGATTCCTCCCCATCGTTGATCGAATTCTTCTCAAGATTGGAAAGTCCGTTGGAATGAAGAAATCGTTCTAGCTCGACCACGCGTGGACCTTGAAGATCAAACTGGGTTACCCCACTGAATTCTTCGTGTAGTTTTTGAAGCTCGGAACGTTTCGTTGGTTCGAGTTCTGACGCATCGTTGAGAAGTCGATCGTAACGAGTCGCGAGTTCTTGCGAAGCGGCAGGCCAAGCGGCGCGGGACTTTTCTACCTGGACCATCAAGACTTGAAAACGAATCGCCATGGAGACGATGAGCCAAAGCAAGAACGCGATCAGGATCGCAAAGGGGACGACGAAGAGTTTCCCTGAAACCGCAGGTCGTCGATCTAGCGTGGCTCGTTCCGTCATGGAAAGTTTTGAGAAGTATTGCTCGGAAAAAATGGGGGTTGGATAGCAATGCGCATTCGGGCGAGACGCCCGAGCCACGAGTAAGCCGCCGCGTAGCGGCGGGCTTGTACTGAGGACGCTTCGCGTCCGCCCACAACCCGTGGCGTTAGCGAGGGATAGCGTTGCGAGTGAACGTGGCCCTTGTCGGGAACGTCTCAAGCGTCGGGTAGCACGTCCCTGAGGCACGAAGGGCGTGCTGTGTGACCTTGAATGGGAGCCCTGGTTACCAGCGCTGTCCCTCGCTTACGCCACGGGTTGTGATTTTCGGACCTCGCTTCATCGGGCTTGCACTAGGAGGCTTTCCTTGCGCTTCTACCCCTCACCCCCAACCCCTCTCCCCTAAAAGGGGCGAGGGGAGCGGAGATCCGCTTACACCTTATACCTCAAAGCTTATTAAGCCTTCTCTTCTGTTCCGCCGTGGATCTTGTAGTTCTTCAGCGATTCCATTTCTTGCGAAACGCTGCTTCCATCCGGAGTGTCGTCTGAGGAGACGTCGAACCAGGACTCTTCGAACTTGATGAATCCAGGTTCTCCCTTTGCACCCTTTTGCATAGCAACATTGGTGGTGAGAGCGATCACCGCGTCGGCCATTGCGACCTCGGGGTAGCACTTCGGACGGTTGGCAGGATCTGGGTTTCGGATGCAGTACGCCCAGTGTTCGATCTGCTCGGTGTATCCCTTGCTGATAGGCCCTGAGGATGCCGCTGCTTTTGCGATCGGAGCTGCCGAGCCGCCGCTGGCTTGGGTATCCATCGTAGCCCCCCCCTTGGTTTCCTTGACTCCTACCGAAGCTCCGGTGTCGGATCCAGCGTACAAGAAGATCTCTTGCTCCTTGTCGATGATCATCGTCCCCTTGGTTCCCATCACCACCTCCCCGTAACCCCCGAAACCATTTCCGTTGATCGACGAGTAGGTGACGACGATTTTCTTGTTGGGGTCGGTATTGTATCCCGGAATACTCTTCACTCCAGGGATGGAGTAGCCCGGTTCGAACTTCTCGCTGTACTCAGGTCCAGGGAATTCAAAGGAGCAATAAACGTGATCGTCGCACTCGCGGTCGTACGGGAAAATGTGACGCCCACCGACCGCATGAACCGTCAGCGGATGAGCCTTCTTTCCATCGGCGCGGAGAGCGCTGCAGAAGATCGTTGCGGCGTCGAGTTGGTGGCTACCCAACTCGGCCATCAGTCCCCCCCCGGTACGTTCGAAAATTCGCCAACGAACGAGCTCTTCGATTGCAGGTCGATCCCGATCTCCCAGCTTCGCATTCAAGTATCCGAAGCGTTCCGCATCGACATCGATATCGGTCATCCAAGCTTCCCACTGAGCAATCTTAAGGGTCAACTCATCGATCTTAGCAGGTGACTTCTCCTTCGAGAGCTGATCTTTAAAGCTCTTGAGCTGTCGCAAGACCATGCTGCTTTCAGCCGATTGGCCGATTTCACCGCCGGGCAAGGCAGGTTGCCACGAATCCTTTCCAGGCAGGTTGCCTCGATGCCATTGGGCACGGATGTGGTGAAGTTGTCCCAACATCCCCCACTTCAGCAAATGAACTGCGTTGTCGTACAAAACGCTGTAGTGGCGTTGGTGGCCTGTTGCGAGGTGGATTGGATACCCATCCTTGTCGACGCTATCCGCAGCGATGCGCCCCATGACTTTGCATTGTGCGATGTTGTGCGCCATCAACTTTTCTGTCAACACATGCTTCTTCGCTTGCATCGCTTTGATCGCGATGGGAGCGTGCAGGTGAAGGGGCAAGGCGATGATCACCGCTTCGATGTTGTCGTCCTTGAGAAGTGCATCGATACCGCCGTTCGAAGCATCGTAGACCTTGACGTGCTTTTTGGCTTCTTCTTCGCTCGAATACTTGTATTGTTTAATCAAACCGGGGCGAGCAGCGGCGGCAGCGGGTGACGAGTTATCGCCGTGAAAAGCGCGATAGATGCTGTAAGGACGAATGTCGGCGATGGCTACGACATCGACGTAGGCAGGGTTGCATCCGCCGATGAGAACGTTCCCTTCGTCCCCTGTTCCGATGATGCCGACACGAACGGGATCGTTCACCTTGTCGTAGCCGAAATACATCGCTCCGAGCCCGGCGCCGGACATCGCTCCGGCTCCGACAACTCCCTGTATAAACTCGCGTCGGGTTACCCCAACCGCTTCGTAATAGTTATTTTGTCCGGTTGTCTTTTCGTCTGGTGAAAGCTGGTTCATGGCAATATCCCTGTGTCGCTAGGCGATTCGAAATGGTTGTTTTTGGTTAGGAAAGGTTTATTCTTCGGTCGCACGACGGTTGCGATTCCAGAAGGCCCAAGGAATGAAATCGAGTCCCGCATAGCGTCCTGCGTCGGTGAAGACCAACAGGAAGCATCCGAGCATTTCGATCGCTTGATAGTAAGTCGGTTGAGCACCCGGATACCCTGGAAACTGTGTCAAGATAACCGATGCGAGGAAGATACCAGCGGCTAAACCAGCTAGTGGTGTGAGAAGCCCGATCATCAAGAGAATCCCGACCACCATATCGAAGATCGGAATGTACTTATCCACCATTCTCACATCGATCGGTCCCGCATCTGGCATGCGAAGAGGGACGCTCAACTTCTTCTCACCGACTTGCTCTTCGGTTGCCAAGGCGTTGACATCCTCTTCCAGGTTGAGAAGTACCTTGTCTACCTCCCGAAGGGTAGGTGCCACAAGGGCACGCCACTTGGATTCGATCTCTTCCTTTTGCTTCCGCATCCCCGCGACGTTGTTGCGCATCTCATCTTGTTTGTTCGCTTCGATCCGACCGAATCCCGCCAGGTACTCCTGAATCTTATCTGAGGATTCATCGATGGTCAGAACGAGTCGCTTCTTTGCTTCGGTCAAGCGATTGGTCGCTTCCGATTTTTGCTCTTCGGTAAATCCGAACTGCGAAGCGGTATTGTCGACGTAAGTATCGAGGTGCGCGAACAATCGCTTGTAGGAGAGAAGCCGGTTCGAGTCGACCCCCGAAGGTTTCTTATCGGCTTCATCTTCCATGTCGGACCGAAGTTCCGGAAGGCGGAACTTTCCGTCGAAGTCTGGGATGAGCTGGTGAAACTTATCCGCTAAGGGGCCCTTCGCAGCGGAGAGGAACCCGGTCGAAGAAAAGTTGCCATCCTTGACCTTGGAAACCCCTTCCATGTAGAAGTGGTAACCGATCGTGAAGCGGAGGGCCACCAAAAACAAAATTGCGACCAGGGTGAGCCGCGCTCTTTTAAGCAGCATGGAAAGAGTCTGGATGGAGGGAGGGAGATGGGAATGGTACGTTTACCCTCCTTAGTATGGTCTAAAAACGGCATGAAGCCAAGAGAGTAAGGGGCGAGGGGGGTAAGGTGCGAGGGGTGAGTGGTGAGGTGTGAGGCTTGAAGAAGAGGGCTTGTCCCCACCAGACACCGCTTTGGCGCCCTAGCCCGCGCTGCACTTTAGAACTCTGCTCCCCTCGCCCCTTTTAGGGG
>CAYMXM010000181.1:0-9020 GCA_964394065.1 uncultured Pirellula sp.
CTAACGATTCTACCCCTCACCCCCGGCCCCTCTCCCCGAAGCGGGGCGAGGGGAGTAGAGATGTAAAACGCGGCGCTTTCTGAGACTAAAAAGCGGAAGCTATTTTGGGACAGTTCTTTAGGCGGCTGCTTTTCTTCTTTTGGGTTTCTCCCGTTCGCGCCAGCGTCGGTGGACCCACCAGTATTGTTCAGGAGCTTGGTGAATGCCACTCTCTAATCGATCGTTGTACCACTGAGTTAACGACGGAACGCTCGCAAGATGTTCTCCTGGGACCTTCGGGTCGGCGATGCCGTGGAGATTCAACATGAACTGCAAGGGACGGTCACGGCGGACATTGCTGCAAACCATCATCGGAGCGCCACTGCTTAGGGTGAAGAGGGCGAGCCCTTTATGGCAAGAAGCAAGCTTCCCCATAAACTCCACCCAGCAACCTCGATCCCCCGCATGCTGATCGGCGAGTAAGGAAAGCTTCCCACCATCTTTAAGAAGTTGTTGTACCTGTTCTGAGCTCCCCTCTTTGGGAAGGAAGTGTTGTCCTCCTTGCGAGCGAAAAGCCATGACGTAGTCGTGGATATAGCCGTTGTCGAGAGGTCTCGCAATCGTCGTCGATGGGATGCCGAACAGCCCCGTTACGAATCCGGCAAGTTCGAAGTTACCAAAATGCCCGGAGACCAAGAGGGCGGGGCGATCTCCGAGAATAACCTCCAAGAGACGCCGCCGGTCGGGGATGGCGTAGTGTTCGTGCCAGTTCTCTCGATGAACTTTGCGAGGTGCATGCGCTATCTCGCAGCACATCAGGAAAAGATGATGCCACATTTTTTTCGTCACCCGACGGCATTGAACGCTCGACCACTCGGGATAGATCAACTTCAAATTTTCTGCCAACAGAGATTTGCGCAAGGGGATCCAATCGGTGAAAAGGGTCGCCAACAACCGACAGATCCGATCACAACGTTCGATCGACGTCATCTGAATCCCGCAGATGACGATTCGAAGCGCTAGATAAGCAAACCAATCCCGAATGCGATAGGTTTGATTGTAGGCCTCCGATGTCCCGTTACTTTGCATTTGACCGTCCGAAGTCAATTTAAAGAATTGCTAGCGTTCTCGATGAAAAGGTCTCGTTCCGTGGTCCGAACGGTTCCTTGATGTTGGATGAGCTGGGGATACTAGCGAACTTGCGCCGCGGCGCGAAGTTCAGGTTTTACGGGGTGAGCTTCGATTGTTTGGGGAATTGAGCCACCAGTACAAGCTCGAATGGCTAGCCGTGGCCCGGGCGTCTCGCCCGGAGTTGGAGCCCCTCCGGGCGAGACGCCCGGGCCACATCCTTTTAAGCTTGTTCCATTGATATATAAGCGGCTGCTTTATCGCTGATATCTTTCCGGCACCAAGCTCCTGGCCAGCGGACCGCTTGGACTCCCTTGTAGGCATTTAGCTTTGCGGTCGCGAGGCTCTCGCCCAAAGCGGTTACACCGAGGACTCGCCCTCCGTTGGTAACCACCCGGCCATCGACGATCTTGGTTCCCGCGTGAAAGACTTTGACATCGGGAATGGTTGCGGCGTTGTCCAGTCCGGTGATCTCCCGTCCATTCTCGTAGTTCCCAGGGTACCCTTGGCTTGCGACGACAACGCAGATCGCAGGTCGGGGATCCCACACGGGGATATCGATTTCGTCTAACCGCCCATCGACGGTCGCTTCAAGAATATCGAGTAGGTCGCTTTTAAGTCGCATCAATAGAGGTTGGCATTCCGGGTCGCCGAAACGAACGTTGTATTCCAACACTTTCGGACCCGCTTGGGTGAGCATCAGCCCCGCGTAGAGAACTCCTCGAAATGGTTTGCGATTCCGTTTCATCGTATGAACGGTCGGGACCAGGATCTTATCTTCGATCGTCTCTACCAGATCTTGGTCGACGATCGGAGTGGGAGAATACGCTCCCATTCCACCGGTGTTGGGGCCTTTATCTCCATCGTAAGCCGCTTTGTGGTCTTGAGCCGAGGGGAGGGTGAGGATGGTTCGTCCGTCGGTGATTGCCAAAACGCTTGCCTCGGGTCCCTCCAGTCGCTCTTCGATGATCATCTGAGCTCCAGCTCGTCCGAACTCATTCTTGCGACCGATCCTATCGATGGCCTCTAAGGCTTCGTCCCGATAGGAGCAGACGATCACCCCTTTGCCACTTGCCAATCCATCCGCTTTGAGCACGACGGGAGCGCGGTCTCGTTCGTTGGGGTAACGGGCCTTGATGTACCGCATCGCGCTGTCGGCATCTCGGAAGGATTGGTAGTCCGCCGTCGGGATGTCCGCTTGCCGGAGGAGAAGCTTGCAAAAAACTTTGCTCCCTTCGAGCTGAGCCGCTGCTTTGCTCGGTCCGAATGCACGGATTTTGACCTTGGCCAATTCGTCAACCAATCCGAGTGTCAGGGGGACTTCAGGTCCGACGACCACCAAGTCGACCTTCTCTTTTTGGGCGAAGGAAACGAGACCTGCGATGTCATCTGCTTGGATCGGGACATTCTCAGCATCCATCGCGGTCCCCGCATTTCCCGGAGCTACCCAGAGCCGCGTGACGCGAGGACTCTGGCTGATCTTCCAAGCCAACGCATGTTCACGCCCACCACTTCCGACGACCAAGACTCTCATGAATCGAATGTTTTTCCAATGTATCTACTAAAAAACCTGTGGGTTGCGGCGAGTTTTCGCCCCCGTTTCCGGACCCAAGTTTATCGCGAAAACCAAATGGGGGCAGGTCAGGAGTGTCAAAAAGTTGGTAAGGAAAGGAGATAGGGGTGGCACGCTCAGAGCGAAGCGATGGGCGTGGCATGGGCGTCTCGCCCCCTATTTTTCGTACTCGAGATTCGAGATTCGAGATTCGAGTACCGCTGCGCTGAGTACGATTTTGGATCAATACTTGGTCGACGTTTCTAGCGATTCTACCCCTCACCCCCAGCCCCTCTCCCCGAAGCGGGGCGAGGGGAGCGGATGTCTTATGGGTTATGCTCTTCCTAAAGTCCAAAGCCTAAGGTCTAAAGTCTTTTAGGATGACTACCACCGCTTCGCCGCGAACCGCTTCAATCGATAAGCCGGACTCGGCACCAAAGGCTCGGGTTTTCTGAAGTGGGCATCCTCCGGCTGTGCGACATTAGCATAAGTCTATTCTCGGAGGTTTGCATCGTCGTGTAGATAGAGATTTCAGGGAACTCGATCGGACTGTAGACGGGCAAAGCCTCGGCTCCGATAAATGCACGCATGCGAACTCGATTTTTTTCAATAAGTTCAAACTGTGCAACGGATGCCTTGCCGTTGAAAGCCCCCGCGACTGAATCTCGCATCCGAGGGAGCACCCATCTCTCACCATAACATGTTGTGGTCGGGTTCTTCTCATCCGGTCTCGAATAAGGAAAAGCCAAACAACTGCAATACGCGTTTCCCCGAAGGAGTCCAGGCGCATAACGCGTGTTGCTAAAAAATAGAAACGGATTGCGCACTCTCACTCTTCCGCTTCCAGGGGGGGGAGGAAGAGCATCAGGCTGCATGAATTCTAATTCGAGAAAAATCCCCTTCTCGTGCCATGCCCCCTTGAGCTGCATGCTTTCCTCCTCGGAGCTTAAACGATTTAGTTCGGGAAGGTGGTACTTCGGTTTCAGCGACCAAGTCAAATCGTCAAACAACCCGCTCGGACTGTCTAGCACATCGAAGCGACGCATCGGAAACCCTAGCTCGAAGAGCCATGTCGAGTCCATGATCTCTTGAATTTTCACTTGTTCGACTCCTCTGGCGAAAGCTCCCTCAACAATCGGGCCATCATGACGGCATCATAGGCGGCATGCCCAACAATCGGAACGAGAATATTGTCTGTGAGATAAAAGGTCGTCCCGAGCAGAATCCCAAGCCCAAAGACCAAGACGATGTACCCTCGACTCAAAGGATGGACGATCCCAAACGCGAGAGAGGATAAGAAGATAGCAAGCCAAGGTGCGAGCTCTCCGGTTCCTTGAAATCGCATCTCCAACCAGCCTTGTAGCCACCCCCGAAATAGGAGTTCCTCCCCCGCCCCCGCTGCGAGGGATATCGCGAGAATATGCCCGATACTCGCCCCCTGAAAGAGTTCTTTCGCCTGCTGAGTTCCCGCTTGAGAAGCGGTTTCGAACCATTGCAGATTCAGCCTTTCCAGGCCGAGAATGAAGAGAACCATCAAGCCCCCCAACAAAATTCCATCACCCACCGAGGAGAGTAGCTTCCATCCTTCGTGAAGCTTTGGCATCGTCGCATGGGGAGGACTTCCGAACCACTCACCCAGGCAGACCGCAAACAAACCCAGCGACAGTTCGAAAATCGCCGCCATGAAAAACTGTCGGTTTCGGTCTGTACTGGAAAGGCTCAAAGAAAACTCAGGGGCTCGTTCGTAATGGTGAGGAAAGGGACGCAACAATATAGCCGTGGACCGGAGTATACTACAAGGGAAAGGAAGAATCGGGGGATGAACCACGAATCGAACGAATCTTACGAATAGGCTTGAGGGGTGAGGCTTGAGACTTGAGGCAGAGAGGGGGTTCCTTCTAAACACAGAGGCACAGAGTAACACAGAGAGTTTCGGATTCTCAAGGATTTTCTTAACTCTGTGGTCTCTGTGCCTCTGTGTTTAAAAAAATCGCAACTTCAAAAGTCATGACCGTGGGCGAGACGCCCGGGCCACGATTTACTAGGAGAAAATATCACTCCATGAAAACGGCTTCCATGAAAACGACTTCTAAGCGATCGAAACCGAACGGTACATTATCCATTGCCTCTCTTTCATCCCGTTTGCTGACCCTTGTTATCGCGAGCGGAATGGGATTGTCTGCACTTGCTCAGGAAACCAAACCGGGTCCGCCGGAGAAAAGCGCTGCAGAAACAGCAGCTCCGCATATCGTTCACCCTCTAGGCCCGGTGCAATATATCGACACGAGCTTCGAGAACGCCTCTCCTTTGTGGTACGAAGCTGCTGCAGATGGATCCCTTCAAATCCATCTGATCTATGATCAAGAGTATGCTTCCCCGAATCGAGCCGCCTTGCACTTTCATTTCCGGATTCAAGCCACTCCTGGCGCCGACATCGTCTTGGAATTCAACAATCTATTCAATGTTTGGAACGGGCGTAGTTCGCAGGTTTCTCAGGAACTGAGGAGGGCTGTCGTTTCCGAGGATGGAGTGACGTGGAACTCTCTGCCAGTGGAGCGCCTGGAGGGGAATCGCTCTCGATTGAAAGTCAAAATGCAGGGCTCATCCCTCTATGTTGCTCGCGTCGAACCCTACCGTTTGTCGGATTTGGATAAGATGCTTGCGTCGGTAAAGGATCATCCTCTGGTAGAGCTTACTCCGATAGGAAAAACGGTCGAAGGACGTCCCCTGGAGATCCTCAAAATAGGAGACGAAGCTGCTCCCTACCGTCTCTTTCTCCGTGCCCGCGCTCATCCGTGGGAGTCGGGTGGGAATTGGGTGATCGAAGGACTTCTCAAAAAACTCCTAAAGGGTGATGAAGAAGCGCGCAAGCACTTGGCTCGGTATTGCATCTATATCCTTCCCATGGCGAACAAAGATGGGGTGGCTCGTGGCAACAGTCGGTTCAACCTACGGGGCAAGGATCTAAACCGCGATTGGGGGGCTCCTGCTGATCCTCATCTTGCTCCCGAAAACTACTCGCTGGAGAAGTGGTTGCAAGAGAAGATCCTCGCAGGAAAGAAGCCCCACCTCGCGCTGGAGTTGCACAACGACGGTCGAGGTTTGCTCCATATCAGTCGCCCCCCCATCGAGAACCTGGACCAACATTTAGAACGAATGACGATCTTGGAAAAACTCCTTCGGGAACATACTTGGTTCACCGAAGGGACAACCCGTTCCACCTTTACGAACGCAGGGACACTAGGTGAAGGCTGGCTCTTGCGCTACGGAATCGATGCGGTTGTTCATGAGTTCAACTGCAACTGGATCGCCGGCCTCTCCGATTACCCCAGCGCCGCCCATTGGAAAACCTACGGGGAAAACTTACCTACAGTCTTCTCAGAGTACTTTGATTCAGTGAAGCCGCAGTGAGGGAAGGCTTTGGACTTTAGGCTTTAGGCTTTAGGCTTTAGACTTTAGGAAGAGCATGGCCCATAAGATATCCGCTCCCTTCGCCCCCTTTGGGGGAGAAGGGCTGGGGATGAGGGGGAAGCGGCTTAGTAAACAATGGCTTAGTTAGATCTCACTTCTACCCCTCACCCCGAAGCGGGGCGAGGGGAGCAATATAAAGCGCGGCGCGTGCCAAGACTAAAAATCCGGAAGTTATCTCGGGACAGTTCCTTAGCATAATTCGCTAGGTACCTCTCCTCTGACCTTAGGCCTTTAGCCTTAAGTCTTTAGCCTTTTTCCGTGTATTCCGTGGTTCCCCCCCAAAACACCTACTTCGCTGGAATATGCCTTGGCTTCCGGATCAGCTTTCCTTCGCACTCATCCTCATACAAGGCTCGTATATGCGAAATGTATTCCACCATCGTATGATCGCTGAAGTAATCGATCTTGCCTCGCCTTAGCGAAGCGAACAAGCCACGAAACCGATCGTGGACGCGAAGCCAGGATCTGACTCGACTCAATCGACCGTGGCGATTGAGATAGATCTCTTGACCCATGTGGTGATAGCCCAACCAAATCGGAGGAACGCGAGGGACGATATCGTTATTGTTGACCCAACGATAATGCTTGATCTTCAGAAACGACGCATAGATTCGATCTCCAACCCGAGGGGCACCATACGTGAAAATCGCTTTCGGGTCCGAAGGAATTGGAGCCAAATGGCATCGCACCGCACATACATTGGCCATCGCTCCACCGAGGGAGTGCCCTGTGAACCAAATCGGTCTTTGGTTCTCTCGCAAAATGATCTCCAACTTCGGCCACAGGTCGTTCACTTCGCCATTGAAGCCGCTGTGCACTCGCCCTACCTCGCTCACGATGGTCCAAGCGTTCGCGTCCGCTTGAATATCGCTCCATTGATGCATCTCGGTCCCTCGACAAGCGATGATGCAATCATGCCGGTTCGCGAAGACATAAGCATCCGCGCCATCCTTGTCGACATAGGCGCAGAAATCGAAGCCACCTTCATAGGCGATTCGCTCTGCATCCGCATGCATGGCATAAGCAAGACGGGATAGTTCCGCAAAAAGAAGAGATCGCTTGATCCAGCTCAAGTTCGAAATCGGCTCTACCATCTTCATGGTGAGGGCCATCTCCGAAGGCTTGCTCGCCTCTGGGCGGCGATCCCGCCTCCGTCGAAAGGAAATCTTGAGCGCGTTCATTGCGATCAGCGTTGATCGATCGGGACTACATCTCGGATGGTTGCTCCCGTGTAGACTTGGCGAGGTCGACCGATGCGAGTGCTTGGGGAGTTGTGCATCTCAACCCAGTGAGCAATCCAACCTGGGAGACGCCCGATGGCGAAGAGAACGGTGAACATCTGCACCGGTATCCCCATCGCTCGATAGATCACTCCAGAATAAAAGTCGACGTTAGGATAGAGTTTTCGCTCCACGAAATAAGGGTCTTGCAAGGCGACCGCTTCCAATTCTTGCGCTACGTCGAACAACGGATCGTTCAAGTTCAACTTCTTCAGAAGAACATCGCATGCCGATTTGATAATCTTCGCGCGTGGATCGTAGTTCTTGTAGACGCGGTGTCCGAATCCCATCAATCGGAAGTTGCTCGATTTATCCTTCGCCAACTCGACATACTTCTTGACATTCCCACCGTCGTCCGCGATTTGTTTCAGCATGTTGACGCACGCTTCGTTCGCTCCACCGTGAAGAGGACCCCAAAGGGCGCAGATCCCCGCAGAAATCGACGCGAACAAGTTCGCATTCGACGAACCAACCAGCCGAACCGTCGACGTACTGCAGTTCTGTTCATGGTCCGCATGCACGAGAAAGAGCAAATTCAAGGCGCGTACAAAATCGGGATCTGGCTCGTACTTCGCGCTCGGAACCGCGAACATCATGCTCAAAAAGTTCTCGCAGTAATCGAGATTGTTGTCGGGATAGATAAAGGGTTGACCAAACGACTTTTTGTAACTGTAAGCAGCGATCGTCGGAAGCTTCGCGATCAAGCGGCGGATCGACACTTCGACTTGGGCTGGGTCATGAGGATCCAGCGAGTCTTGGTAGAAGGTGGAGAGGGCGCCGACAACGCTCGAGAGAATCGCCATCGGGTGCGCATCTCGAGGAAAGCCGTTGTAGAACGATCGCATGTCCTCGTGAAGCATCGTGTGCATCTCGATCGAGTCCGCGAACTTTTGAAGCTGTTCGCGCGTCGGCAGTTCGCCATAGATGAGCAAGTAGCTCGATTCGAGAAAATTGCAATGTTCGGCAAGCTGCTCGATCGGATAACCGCGATATCGGAGAATCCCCTTATCTCCGTCGAGATAGGTGATCGAACTCGTCGTCGCCCCCGTGTTCGCGTACCCTTCGTCGAGGGTGATGTGACCTGTATCTTTTAAGAGCTTGGAGATATCGATCCCTCGATCGTTTTCCGTTCCTACCAGCACAGGCATCGTAAGTTCTTTGTCGCCGACGATCAGGCGAGCGGGGGAACTGGCAACTTTGGGACTGGGGGTTGTACTCATGCAAATCTCCGCTGCTCAGGTGGATCCAGCAGCATCAAAAGTAGGTGGGAAAACTCTCGTAGAAGTTTAGCTTGAATGCGCGCTCCCGACAATCGATATCGGAGGAGGCTTTAGACTTTGGGCTTTAGGCTATGGGAATACCCTAGAACTTCTTCCACTCTTCTTGCCCCTCGTCTAAAGCAACGCAGAGTCGCGGAGGTGCAGGGGCGCAGAGAAGAAGATCGTGTTGTGGGGAATTGGTTTTGCGCAAGTTCTGTTCTCTCGGTTCGTTCCATGTCCGATCGGGGCTCGTCCCCGTCGGACACCGCTTTGGCGCCCTAGATCGCATCGCGCTTTTAGAGTTCTGCTCCCCTCGCCCCTTTTAGGGGAGAGGGGTTGGGGGTGAGGGGT
>CAYMXM010000182.1:0-9014 GCA_964394065.1 uncultured Pirellula sp.
CGAACCTCCGCGTCCCCTGCGGTTAAAACGGAATAAATCCACGCATTCAAAGACCCATGTCAACACCAACTTCTTGACAGCCCAGGCTTGCCCCCTTCCGCTACCTTTTGAGACAACCAACGATATCCGATGCGATGATGTTTCCACCCTTGGCCTGGGATGCTGCTTCGCCCGCTTTCCCGTGTAAGTACGCGCCTAGGATTGCTCCTTCATAAGGTGAAAGCCCTCGTCCAAGAATCGTCGCAAGGATTCCCGAGAGTACGTCGCCACTCCCTGCGGTCGCCATATAGGGGGAGCCCGCGCCGATGAAACTACCATGCCCCTCTCCCCACACCAAGGTTCCTGCCCCCTTTAAAAGCGCTACCGCCCCAAACTTGCTGGCAAGCGCCTCAACCACTTCATAGCGGTTTTGTTGAACCAGTTCGGTGGTGGTTCCGAGCATCTTGGCAGCTTCTCCCGCATGAGGAGTGATCACCATGCGACGATTGCTAGAAGAGCTACACTCCGGACCATCTCCAACGGAAGGTAGATGTTGCAACGCGCTCGCGTCGACCACGATCGGCACATCATGAGTAAGGGCCACTGCGACGATCTCTCGTACGAATTCCCCTATCCCGGAGAAAAATTCGGTCCCTTCTCCTCCTAATCCAGGCCCCAGGACAAGCCCCGTGAATCGAGGGAGGATCGGGAGCAAGCGATCGAAGTCCCCTTTTCCGTAATACTCTCCTTTTTCTTCGAGAGGAACTCGCATTACCTCGGGAGGAAGGTATGCGAAAGTTCCCCAAGAATCACGACTAGCCACGGTGACGCTTCCAGCCCCTGCGTGAAGGGAAGCTATCGCGGAAAGGGCCGGTGCGCCGGGCATCGAACGACACCCACCGATTACAAGGATCCTCCCTCGCTCCCCCTTATGCGCGTTGGGTCGAAGAGGGGGAAGCTCGGGAAGGTTCTCTTCCGTGTAAATCGTAAACTTAGGTTGAAGTCGTGCTGGGGCCCCTTCTGAGATACCAATCCCTCGAACAATCAAACTCCCACAGAGTTCTCTTCCTGGGTATTGCAACTCCCCTCGCTTTGGAAGCTCGATAGCGACGGTATGATTCGCTACGACGTGAGGGGAATAGACCACTCCCGTATCAGCATTGAGCCCCGTCGGAACATCGATACTAAGAATCGGAGGGAGGGTGGCACATTTCGTGAGAGCATTTAACAACTCCAGTACCGAGCCGCGAGGAGGTCTCAGTTGACCGATTCCTAGAATCGCATCGACCACCAAGTCGACAGAACCAAGAACCTCTAAAAGAGAGGCTTCAGAAACGGCTAAAGGAGTGAAACGTTTTTCCACGAAGAAGCAATCGTCTTCGCTCGGTGGCCCGGGCGTCTCGCCCGGAGTTAAAGCGACTCCGGGCGAGACGCCCGGGCCACGGTAGAAGGCAATCTCGGAGAGGGCATTGGCTCGATCGAGCCATTCGGGGGAATAGCGAGGCGAATGCGTTGCGATCACCGTGCAGTGGATACCGATCTCGTTCAAGCGTCTAGCGACCTCGAGTCCATCCCCACCATTGTTTCCTGGTCCTACCAAAATCAAAACGCGGGATAGGTTTGGGTAGAGTCGAAGTATCTCCTCGACGACGACTTCTCCTGCGCGACTCATCAACGATAAGCTCGGCGTCCCGGCTTGAATGGCAGCCGAATCAAGAGCTCGCATTTCCTCGGAATTAGGGAGAAAAAGAGGGATGGGAATCGAAGGATCGAGGGAAAGTTCACCAAGGCTTCCGAGGAGAACAGATCGAAGCGTTACGGTTGGCTTAGGCATTTAGGAATGGTTTCGAAGTATGTTCCTTGTTAGGCGAGCGAGGCCCTAAAATCACAACCCGTGGCGTAAACGAGGGACAGCGCTGGCAACCTGACATCCATCCCAGGTCTCCCAGCACGCCCTTCGTGCCTCAGGGACGTGCCACCCGACGCCTGAGATATTCCCGACAAGGGCTACGTGCACTCGCGACGCTGTCCCTCGCTTATGCCACGGGTTGTGATGGTAGGATTTTACCAGCCGTTCGCTTAAGGCCTCAAAATCTCCAAAAGCTCGATTGCAGGTTCGTTGTTGCAATGCAATATGGCGGTCCGACCGTAGATCTCCGTTCCCATGGGAACACCAAAGAAGTCGGCCAAAACCGGACCGCACTCGATCTTGAGGAGATCGAACAGCTCGATCTTGCGCAGAACATCATGTTCGATCAAGACGCGGCCGAGGGGCTTCTTCTGTTCGAGTATTTCGTCGCGAGGTGCATCGGGCAGGAACCGAGTATCCAGGCGGACGATTCCGTACTGCACCACGGAGCGAGCCTGCTGTGTAAGGAGGAGAATCTCACGAAGGTAATGGTTTCCCACGGTTCGAGAACGGAGGACTTGCACATCCACCTTGTCCCCATGAAACGCCTCAACCGTAACCGTCATATGGTTTGTATGGGCTAAGAGATCTCGGTAAGGTGCAGGGACTTGTTCCTCACTGACGCTTTGAAAGGCTCCCAGCTCCGAGCGATCAGAATAAAACAACGAGACCATAGATGCTGCGTTGACGCAAACACCGGCCCCCTTGGGGTCCTCAGGAGCATTCATCGAGTCGGTGCCATATCGATTGAGTAAATCGGAACTGCAGTCGGCGCGTGCACAACGGGTTCACCTTGCAGAGCGGATTGGTCGAGAACGGTATCGATCAAGTAGAGCATCAGACGGCGCAACGCCTCAGGCTCGATACCTCTGACGGATTCCAAAGCGCGTTCGCGATGCTTCTCGATAAGTTTCGCCGCCTGTTCGAACACACGGCCTTTCTCCAGGAGTTCTCTCGCGGTGGTGATTCGAAAGGAATCGGATTGCCCCTGTTCGTTCGAAAGAATATCTAGCAACTTCTCTTGATCGGCTGGTTCGAGGGATTGCAGCGCGAGGGCAAGAAGAACCGTGGGGCGCCCACCCAGAATATCCCCTGCAGCTCCGAGCTTATTGAAATCGTCTCCGTGCCAGTCTTGCAGGTCGTTGATGATTTGAAAGGCGACTCCGATATTGCGAGCAAAAACTTTGATCGACTCCAAGTAAGGAGTTGCGTCTTGAGCCAAACGTATACCGGTGTAGAGGGCAGCTTCGAAGGCAGGGGCCGTTTTCAATGCGTAGATCTTCAACGCGTCGAGAGGAGTCAATCGTTTGTCACTCGCATCGCGCCAAAGGAGTTCGGCTCCTTGCCCCTCCGCCAAACGCATGTGGGCATTCGAAAGTCCGTTGAGGATATCTGCTGCCGCAGCCGCGCCGATCAATTCGATCTCGCGTCCGATCAAACGATACCCGAGACCGATCATGTAGTCTCCCACATTGATCGCCGTTGGTAACCCGAACTGCTGATGCATCGCCTCCATGCCATAGCGATACGAATCTCCATCTTCGATGTCATCGTGGACCAAAGAAGCTTTGTGGAAACACTCGATGCTCACCGCAGCGCATTGAACGCCGCGAGAAAAGCCTTGAACGAACTCCGCCCCCTTCGCGGTCGTTCCATTCCCACCCGTCATGGCATCGTATGCGGCTAAGGTGATAAAGGGGCGCGAATACTTCCCACCTCGCGCGAGGAAATCGGTCGCCAACGCTTCGGTCGCTGCGATGGGATCGAGTCCTTGCAAGGGTGCTGTTGAAGATGGATCGATATTGACCTGGCTTCGTTGGCGACTGACCAAATCGTTCAGTTTCGGTTGGACAAACAGATCGTTAGCCCCCCGCATCAAATGAACATAGGAACGAGTTTGCGACACCGGCGAGGGGCCTTCCACAAGGATCATCTCCCGAACCCAATCCTCGTCGACACTCGTATTGCGACAATCGCTCGAGAGCAAGGGAACCGCCATGCAGGGGATTCCCGCTAAAAGGATCTTGTCGATCGCCTTTTCCAATACGTTCAGGCAAGCAACACCTACGATCGAATCGACATATCCACTGACGATGATCTTCATCACCACCGGAGAACCTTCGGCGACGAGCACCTTATACCCGAGTTCTTCCGCCTTGGTCCGAAAGTCGGCGATGCTACATGCCCCACACTTTTTGCAGTCCATCCCGAACTCGTCGTAATCGGCAGGACACCCTTCGGCATGCTTCAAGCAATGAGGCAGGAGAAAGAGTCTGCGGCTCGGTGGAATGGCCGCGACGGAATCGCGAAAGAACTCGCTGGAGAGAAGGACCATAATCCATCCCACATACCCCTCTCCAAGTTCCATTTCATCGAGAAGACGCCGAGCGACTTGCTCCAATTCGTCTTTGGTGGGAGCGAGATCCTTGTTCAGCTTGGACGCGACCTCGCGGCACTTGGCTCGCAATGTTTCCCGAAGCTCCCTCGTCTCAGGGACCAGTTTCAAATGACTGGTCTTTCGACGGGGCTTCCTCTCACTCCTCCCCTGCGTCTCCGGATCGGTGGTATTGGAATTCGCAGGTGGGATTATCGCTGACAAAACTCAAGTCCTTTTCTCAAGGCGTATAAGGCGAAGGCGAGAGGATATTGCTTTTCGTGGTACCACAATTTAGCAAAGTAGAAACCGATCGGCTGACTCGTATGATGATAATTGCGATCGATGCCGTCGCACACCCAGGTCAGCCCCTTCATTATAGAGTCGATACCATGCCCTTGGCCACAGCACGTTATGATTCCTTCTAATGCTACAGCTGTTTCCTCCATGGTACCGGAAGGAGCTTTTTCTCCCTGATCCAGATCTGCTCCTGGCTGGTCTGACCAATCGGTGGGGGGGACGCGAAGCGTACCCCCATCACAACCCGACGCGTTAGCGAGGGACTGCGGTGCCAGCACACGTAACTCTTCCCTCGCTAACGCGTCGGGTTGTGATTTCGTCGCCTCGCCCGGGGGACGGTATTGAATCGAGGGACCACCTCCCCAAGACCCGTCGGGATTTTGATGCTTCCACAAAAAGGAAACGCCTCGCTCCGCTCGCGGATCCTTGTGGCGTCCACACTCCCCATAAGCCATCAAGACGCGAGCGGTTCCATAGATCGGGTTGTCTTCTTCCTCGCGATCTTGGTTTCCAAACCAGAGTGGCGTCCAGCTCCCGTCGGGGTGCTGCGATTTCTCGAGGTATCGCCACCCCGCCTTGAAAGCCCGATCGAGTCGAGAACGAAAAGGAGCAGGCAGTTGCGGGCTCCAAGCGTGCAGGGCTCGGAGCGCATGGGCGGTGAGATCTGAACCACTTCGATCAAACGGCAACGTTCCCCAACCACGGCAGAAGGTAGGCCACCCTCCATCCCTGTTTTGCAATCGCAACAACCATTCGCACCCCTCCACCGCCGCGCGTCGGATCTCTTCAAGCCTTGTTCGCTGAGTGGAGTCCAGAACAGAATGATGCGCCGAAGCAAAGCTTGCGTAGTGGAAGAGAGTGAGCAACGCGGCGGGAGTATCGTCGCTATCCGGAACCGAACCACTCAAATCGGTCCACCCCCATCCTCCCGGTTCCGCACCGGTGAAAGGGTGGCGTTTGCGATGTTGGCAGGACAATAGCCAATCGATCGTTCTCTCCCACTCTGCTTGTTCTGGAGCAGAGGCTTTCTCGCAAGGATAGTAGCTTCTGGCCGTAAGGGAGGTTACCCAGGTGGCGAGGTTCGTATCGATGGGCCAGCATCCATCTTCCGTGACGGAATCGCTAAGGAAGCGGAGCGCGTCTTGGCATACGGGATGCTCGACCAATCCGATCGACGCCAAGTTCATCAAGACGAAGCTCGTCAGTGGAGTCGCTTCGAGGTATCCACCACTTTCGGGTTGCATCCGCTTCAAAACATCGAGAGTTCTCCTGCGGGCCCCACGACGGATTGCGTAGGTGATCGGGTTGCGAGGGGGATTGTGAACCCATTGGGCTTGACCGATCGCAACCAAGGCAGGGACTGCATAACTGACGACGGGCAACTTCGCAAATCGATACCAAGACTGAGGGAGGGCAGCCGCTTCGAACGGCAGGGTCGGAATAGCGTTCCATTCAACCATCCCAGCGAGTGCGCAGTTGGTCATGATCGGAACGACAAACGTTTTATCTTTCCCGTACCGTTTGCGAAGTCCCTCCCATCTCCCGAGTCGATCCACATAGTTTTCTGCTCGTTGCATTGCATCGGCATAACGCTCTTCGTGTCCCGCCAGCTTCCATGCGGCGATGACGAGAAGGGTGGTTGCGATGTTCGATAATGAACGATCGGTGTCCCCGAACCCTCCGTCGATATTCTGGGCGCGAGCGAGCCACGCGGAACCTCGTTCGACTAAAGATTCCCAACGGGAACGATTTTGACCGTCGGAGCTTTCACGTTTTGCAATCGCGAGGGCACTGATCGCTGTGGCGGTCGATAGCGCGGAGTCGGACAATTTCCCAGTCCAGTGCGAATCCTCCCCCTTCCACTCCGCCAGTTCGCCCCGAAGTTGATCGTGCGCGATCTGGATTCGAGCCTGAAGGGTTCCAAGCTCATCGGCGACAGAAGTAGGGGAAGCGGTGTTCATGTCAGTGGAATTCTCAAACCATCGTAGGCGAGTTGAATACCTTCCGGTAGTTCCGAATTGGTCACGTCATAATCGATCTCATGCGATAGATGGATCAGATACGTCTGTTTGGCCTTTAAGGTTTGCGCAACTTCGATCGCTTCGCCGACCGAGAAATGGGTGGGATGGGGTTCGAAGCGGAGTGCATCGAGGATAAGCGTATCGAGCCCCTGCAGAAGTTCCATGCTTTCGGGGCCGATGCGATTGGTATCGGTACAAAAAGCAACATTTCCGAAGCGGAAACCGAGAACGTTGAAATGAGGCCCATGCTCCATGAGAATCGGTTGGATAGTTGCGCCGAGAATGTTAAATGGTTCGGTCTCTTCAATCGTGTTTAAAGTGAGCCGAGGAGCGGCCCCCGGGTGGGTGTGGGGACGGTCGGAAAAGGCGTAATCGAAAACGCGGCGAATTCGGTCTTGAACGGTCGTGGTCGCGTAGACTGGGATAGGAGCGTTCAGTCGGAAAGGAAATAGTCGGATGTCGTCCATCCCATGCAAGTGATCTGCATGTGCGTGGGTGAAGAGGACGCTATGAACTAGCCCGATGCCTTCTCGAACGAGTTGACATCGAAGTTCTGGCGACGTGTCGATGAGAAGATTCCCTTCGGGGAGTCCGACAACGGCGCTCGTTCGTGTCCGATGATTGCGTGGGTTGGAGCTTGTACAGACCGAGCAACCACATCCGATAACCGGAACACCAACGCTCGTCCCCGTCCCCAATAAAATCATTTCCCCCGGAAACTGAATCGTTTTCAGGATGTAAGTCACGGCGGGAAGTCGCTTTCTAAAACAGGAGCAAATTTGGCGGTCTGGCGGGTACTAATTTACGCAAATTACACGAAAAAAGTAGGGTGTGTGAAGGGTAAAGTAGGGTGTGTGAAGTGGTCGCACGTAGCGTTTCAGATTCGAGTTGCCAACGAGAATTCCTTACCATTGCAACCACGCCCGGACCCAAGGCGACCACGTAACAGACCAAGTGTACAAAAAAACGCGGTGGCGCAGAGCCGCAGGGACGCAGAGCAGAGGCTCCCCGCGCCTGGCCTGACGCATCGGAGTGGAGATGGAGACGCGACCGCTTCACACACCTTACGTTGCTATACTGTTTGCTTGTACAGAGCTAAACGTTGTAAGAAAGAGGCAGGTTGGGGTTGAAGATCGACTTGGTGATTACGGAACTGGAGACGGGAGGGGCGGAACGGTGCTGCTATGAGTTGGCAAAGCATTTGCGAACTGTAGGGCACGATGCTCGTATCATCGCATTCGGTCCCTTCGCAGTCCCTCCCAAGGATGAAATTCTCCTTCGAGCGCGCGCCGCGAACATCCCGGTCTTCTCTTTGAATACCCCTCGTTGGTACCAATTCCCAATGGCTTGGGTTCGATTGCAAAGACTAATTAGGCAGAGTCGACCCGATATTGCTCAATCCTTCATGTGGCATGCCAATGTTTTAGCCGCTTCACTCTATCCTTCCTTCGGAGTTCCGCTGGTAGGTGGTAATCGAGTGAAAGAACCGAACCCAAAACGGCACCGTTCGGGGGCTTGGGCTGCGAGCAAGATGAGACAGGTAGTCGCGGTGAGCCAGGAGGTAGCGACTTGGACCCAGGAAATAGAACGAGTCCCCCTCGACAAAATCGAAGTCATTCCCAACGGGATCGACTTACCTCATTGGGACCACGTCGCGTCGGCTCAGCGGGAAGATGGGTCCAAGCGTCCCTCTCCAATCCCATCAACAAGCCCGATCCTTCTATTCGTCGGGCGACTCAATCACCAGAAAGGGATCGACGTCTTAGCCCCTCGCATTCCCCGGATACTCAACCAGTTACCAAATCATCATCTCGTTTTTCTGGGAGATGGACCTTATCGAACGCTGTTGCAGCAAGAGGTAGACAAGTCACCTTCTCGAGATCGAATTCACCTGCTCGGAGTGCGGGACGACGTGAACTACTGGATGCACCGAAGTCAACTGCTGCTACTCCCATCCCGGTATGAAGGAATGCCCAATGTCATCCTGGAAGCAATGGCATCCAGATTGCCGGTAGCGACACTGCAGGTGGAAGGAGTCGAGGCGCTTCTCGGGAACTCGGTATCGGAACAATCGGTCCCGAAGGAGGAGTGGGATCGATGGGAAGCATTGGTACTGCAATTGGCCCTCGATGAATCGAAGTGTCGCCTCCTTGGAGGACAGAATCGCCAGCGCGCCGAAGCGGAATTTCCGTTGGTGAAGCAATTGCAGCGTTATGAAGAGTTATATTCAAGGATTGTTCGGGGCCCCTAGTTGGATGCACAGACGTACAGAGTAGGCCAGCCCTGGGGTGGCAATGCGGTGACGTATTTTCCCCGGGAAGTAGTTTTTGTCTGGATGGGGCTTGTCCCCACCAGACACCGCTTTGGCGTCCTAGTACGCGCTGCGCTTTAGAACTCTGCTCCCCTCGCCCCGCTTCGGGGAGAGGGGCCG
>CAYMXM010000183.1:0-8992 GCA_964394065.1 uncultured Pirellula sp.
ATGTCAGGTTGCCAGCGCTGTCCCTCGCTTACGCCACGGGTTGTGATTTTCGGGCTTCGCTTACACCTTATACCGGGCGTCTTACTTCTTCTGCCCCAAATGAGAATCGAACCACCTTAGCATTGCTTCCAAGGCTCGTTTGCTTCCGGCTTCGTCAAAGCCGTGACCAGCTCCTTCGATGATGACCAACTCGGATGGAACATTCGCTTTCTTCAACGCGTCATGCATTTTCTCACTATGCCAATGAGGGACCAAGGTGTCTTTGTCGCCATGGATAAAAAGGGTTGGTGCGTCATCTTCCGTGGCATGAAACAGGGGTGAGTAATCCTTCACTTGTTCTTTCGGGAACTTCAGTGCAGGGAATCGTTCACTCAGCACCGCATCATGGATGTAAGGCTCCAAGTCGGAGGGCGGGAAGATGGTAACGACGGCAGCAACCTTGGGAGACGTAGAGGAGGCAGCCTCTCCTTTTTTGTCGTTGGTTGTAGTTCCCAGCATGAGGGACAGGTGTCCACCCGCGCTATATCCAAAGACTCCAATCCTCTCCGGATCAAACGCGTACTTCGTCGCATGGTCACTAACAAACCGATGCGCTTTTCGCATGTCTTCGACGATCTCAGGAATCAAGTACTTCGGGCTGCTCCCATGCCTTACGACGAAGACCTTGTAGCCCTTATCCAGAAAAGGTTGAAACGTTTTTTGCATCGCCTCTGGAGAAACCCAGGTGGAAACCCAGCCGCCACTCATCACAAACATCAGGCAGGAACCGTTCGGAGAATCGGCTGGCTCAAGCAAGTCCATCGTCATCGCCAACCCATCTTTGTGGCCGTAGACGATGTCCGGCGTAATTTTCACGTTCGTTTCCGCAAGCGAGACGGAGGAATGCGTGAAGGCAAACGCAAGGACACCAACCAAGAGGAATTTCAATCGCATACGATTCACTTTAACAGTAGAAAGCAGGATGTAGACACAATGGGCACGAGTTGTTGTTTCGAGCCTTGCAATCAAGATACCATAATACCGGTCAGGGGTGAGACTTGAGACTTGAGGCTTGAGGAAGAGGGCGAGGGGAGCAGAGTTCTAAATCGTGATCCTCGTATTCTCTGCGGCTCCGCGCCTCCGCGACTCTGCGTTGTTTTCCTCCGGCGAGCCATGGGAGCTTCTTCTCTCCTCACACATTTCATCTCGACAGACGTTTTCTGTGGAGGACAATTTAGAGTCCCCCTTTCGGAGAAACCCATGTTTTCACAGACTGTCGAATATGCTTTGCGCGCCGTGATGCACCTGGCTCAGTTTCCAGATGAGCCACAGAGGACTGCGCACATCGCCGAACGGACCAAAGTTCCGGTCGCTTACCTGACCAAAGTTCTCCAAGGGCTCCAGCGAGCGGGGATCGTCAAACTCCAACGTGGGATCGGCGGAGGGGTTACAATCGCGATCGATCCCGAGGAACTTACGATTCTCCGCGTGGTCTCAGCCGTCGATCCCATCCAAAGAATCCAAGTCTGCCCCCTCCAACTCAAAGCACACGGTAGCCGTCTATGCTCCCTTCACTCGAAGATGGACGAGGCCCTGCGACGGACCGAAGAAGCCTTTGCCGCTGTTACCCTTGCCGACTTACTCCGAGATCCCAACCCTAGCAAAGCACTCTGCGAATGAACTCCCTCTTAGCCAACGCTTCGGTTTATTTTTGCCTGCCGATCGCTTTAGCATGTTTCCTCGCTTCCGCGATTTCCCTTCAAGCCCTCGGTGAGTCTCCAAGCGGAAGCGACTTTCCGACTCCGATCAATACGGAGAAATCGACGACTCTCGCGATGAGCCCGGAAGAAACCGTCGCTAGCGCGCAAGTGCCGGATGGCTTCTCCTTAAGCCTCTTCGCGGCCGAGCCCGATGTCCAAAACCCTATCGCCTGCACGATCGACGAGCGAGGCAGGTTATGGGTTGCGGAAAACTACAGCTGGGCCGGGGCTGGATTCGGAGGATTCGACGGGAGTCAACGGGACCGCATCCTGATCTTGGAAGATACCGATGGGGATGGACGATTTGATACGCGAAAGGTCTTCTCGGACGACATCAAAAAGTTGACGAGTATCGAGATCGGGAACGGCGGAGTATGGGCCATCTCCCTCCCCAACCTTCTTTTCATTCCCGATACCAACCGGGACGACATTCCCGATGCCCCTCCGATCGTCGTCCTCAACGGCTTCGACGAAGGGGTCGTCGGTCATACCCCTGCGAACGGTTTGAAGTGGGGGCCCGATGGTTGGTTGTACGCACGCCACGGCATTCTTGCAACGAGCAGCATCGGAGTACCTGAGGCGACTGACTCGCAGCGCGTGAAGATCAATACCGGTGTTTGGCGATTTCATCCCGTTACCAAAAAGGTAGAAGCGGTCATGCACGGGATGACCAACAGCTGGGGATTCGATTTCGACCAGCATGGAGAGATGTTCGTCATCAATACCGTCATCGGACACTTGTGGCATGTCGTACCGGGGGCGCACGTCGAACGGATGTTCGGTGTCGATATCAATCCGCACAGCTATCAACTCATCGAACAAACCGCTGACCATGTCCATTGGGATACCGGCGAGATATGGCATGAAATCCGGGATGGCATGTCCAACAAAACGGACGCCGCAGGAGGAGGACACGCGCATATCGGGTTGATGATCTACCAAGGAGACAACTGGCCTGAGTCCTACCGCAATCGACTCTTTACCCTCAATTTGCATGGTCGCAGACTCAACAGCAACAGCTTGGAACGTCTAGGGACCGCCTACGTTGGAAAACGGGCCCCCGACTTTTGCTTCGTAGGGGATCCGTGGTTCCGCGGAATGGAGTTGCTCACCGGCCCCGATGGTGGTGTCTTCATCGCCGACTGGAGCGATACAGGGGAATGCCACGATCACGATGGTGTCCATCGGACGAGTGGACGCATCTACAAACTGACCCACGGACAACCAACGCCCGTTGCACCGTTCGATCTCTTCCACGCCACCGATGAGCAACTGGTCACCTACCTATCCCACAACAACACTTGGTGGGCTCGTACCGCGAGGCGGATTCTTACCGAACGCTACTCTTCGGAAACAGACGAAGCCAGGAAGGGTGCGTTGCGCTCTCGCCTTGCTGAGTTAGTCTTTTCCGAACCGGACGTCGTCAAACGATTACGAGCGTTGGAAACCTACTACGCATGTGGTTTTGCAGAAGCCAACTTTTTGACATCTGTTTTTGCCGACACGAGTGAACACGTTCGAGTCGCTGCGCTTCGGTTCCTTAGCGATCGCTGGGAGCCGAACGGTCTCGGCCCCGACGAACCAACGAATGCAGCTCTGCAATCGTTGGCGAAGCACGATTCCTCCGGGCTCGTTTCTCTCTATCTCGCATCGACTCTGCAACGTCTGGAGCCAGGCCTCCGACTCTCTCTGGCGAATATCCTTGCCAAGAAAGAAGAGTGGAAAGAGGATCGGACCTACCCGAAGATGCTTTGGTACGGAATCGAATCGGTCGTTATCTCACATGCCAATTCTGCAATTCAGCTCGCAGGGAGTTCGAAAATCCCACTCCTCTCGGAGAACATCGCTAGGCGTATTACGCAAGAGCTAGAACTTCAACCGACACTGGTAGAAGCATTGACCGCAGCCGCCTCCGAACCCGATTTCGAGCAAGCGGATGCGGTGGTTCGTGGAATGGCCAAAGCCTTAGAGGGTTGGCAGAAAGGGACGCAACCTCCCTCCTGGGAGCGATTGCTTTCTCGAGTTCAGTCGCAAAACGACGAATCCCTCGCAAAGGAAATTCAAAACCTTCGACTCGTTTTTGGAGACGGGAAGGCCGTCGACGAGTTGATGGCCATGATCGGGAATGGGGAGGTTGATCCCGATGTTCGGAAGCAAGCGCTGAGATCCCTCGCTGCGAATCGTCCCAAAGATTTCGCCAACCATCTTTTTGGATTGCTCAACGATCGAGTCTTAGCGCTCGAGGCAATTCGAGGGCTGACTTTTTTTGACCATGCCGATATTCCCCAGCAGCTACTAAATCGTTGGCATGCCTTTGGGCCTGCTGAACGAAAGGAAGCGATCGGAACCCTCGCCTCGCGCCCAGCCTATGCCCGTGCCTTGATGCAGGGGCTTCGAGAGAAGAAACTTTCTGCCAGTGATATCTCCGCGTTTCACGCGCGTCAGATGGCATCGTTTGAGGACGAAGCTTTAAACCGAGAACTGCAAGAACTTTGGGGGGCTCTTAAATCGACCTCGGAGGAAAAGAAACAACGGATCGCGCAATGGAAAGGGAAACTTTCCCCGGAGACGATGAAGGAGGCCGACCTGCAGAAGGGACGAGGGTTGTTTCAGCAACACTGTTCGAATTGCCACGTTTTATACGGCGTCGGGCAAAAGGTCGGGCCAGATATCACCGGCTCCCATCGCAGCAACTTGGACTATCTATTGGAGAACATCCTCGATCCGAGCGCAAGTGTCGGTGCCGAATTTCGGACGGTCATCGTCCTTTTGGAAGATGAACGGGTTGTGAACGGTGTTGTCGTCGAGCAAACGGACCGAACGATCACGTTGCAGACCTCTCAGGAACGGGTAACGATCGATCGGCGTGAGATCGAGGAAATGAAGCAATCGGAAACCTCCCTGATGCCCGACGGCCTGATTCAAAACATGACAGACGAACAAGTCCGCGACCTGTTCGGGTATCTGATGCACGATCAGCAAGTTGCACTGTAGCAGGCTTGAGGGATGAGGCTTGAGGAAGAAGAACCGTAGGGGTGAGTGAAGTGGTCGCCGTCTCTTATTTCAAGCACAGCATGCACCTCCGTTTGGCCGATGCGTAAGCGAGGCCACGAAATCACATCCCGTGGCGTAAGCGAGGGGCAACGCTGGCAATCATGCATCCACTCCAAGGCATTCCCGATAAGGGCTACGTGCACTTGCGACGCTATCCCTCGCTAACGCCACGGGTTGTGATTGGGGGGACGCTTCGCGTCCGCCCCCTTCTTCCTCAAACCTTAAGTCTCAAGCCTCACCCCTGACTCCCGACTCCGACTATACTATTCCCATCGCACCCATTGCATACTCGTTTTGTTGGAATAGAGGTCTCCCGTGTTTAAATCCCTTTTTACCTTTTCCGCCCTATCCGTAGCTTTTCTGCTGGGAAACACCGTTGCAACGGCAGAAGAGAGACCTGATTGGGTAACCAATTGGCTTGAAAGTCCTCACCAGAGTTCTCGCGACAATGCGGAGATCACCAGCGTGATCGTTCACTTCACAGCCGGGGCGTCCCTCGAATCGACGGTCAATTGGTTCAGGAACGCAAGCGCAGAAGTCTCCTCCCACTATGTCGTTGGACGAGACGGGCGGGTCTATCAAATGGTAGAGCTTGATCGAATGGCTTGGCACGCTGGGAAGAGTGAACTGGACGGTCGCCCGAGCGTCAATAAGTCCAGTGTCGGAATCGAGATCTGCAACTGGGGTAAACTCAAGAAAGAAGGGGAGGAGTTCTTGACCTATACCGGAAATAAGTACTCCGGACCTACTCCTTTCCAGGATGCAAAGGGTGAATACTGGGAACCCTTTACCGACAAGCAATACGAAGCAGTCGCGAAGATCTGTTCCCATTGCATTGAGAAGTTTCCGATTAAATACATCACCGGCCACAGCGACATCGCAGTCCCCGTCGGTCGCAAAAACGATCCAGGAAATGCATTCGATTGGGACAAACTCCGCGCTGCCCTCCCCGCTTCGTATAAAGGCCAATTCGGCCCGATCGAACGGAAGAAGTAAGTTGTAGAACGGAATTTATTCCGTTAAACAACGCTCCCAGGAGAAGGCTTTAGGCTTTGGACTTTAGGCTTTGGGAAGAAGAGGGCTTCGCTCTTGGCCTTGACCGTAGGTCAGGGAAAGGTAGCCCCGGGTAGGGTTGCTACTACCGCTTCGCGGTCGTGCCCCCTTAATCCAAATGCTCTTCATTCTCCGCTTCCAGATGTCCTGATTTGTTGATGGCGAGAAGGATTCGAAATGCGACGAGCGAGGAGATGACGAAACCGATCAGGCCTAGCAGGGAAAGATCCTGTAGCCCCAGCGGGCCTGGCTTGGTGAAAAGAAGTGGCGGGACCTTCGACGCCATCAGAATAGATGAGCCTAAAAGCAACGAACTGGTCAACAACCCGAGAACCAGTCGGTTGATCGAGGGGCTGAGCCCTCGATGCGAAAGCTGCACATCCAACTTTCCTTCTTGGACGAGCTCTAACAAAGCGCTGATCTGCGTCGGCATCCGTTCCAAAAGTCCTTCTAGCTCGACGTACATCCTGCGCATCCTTCTCGCTTGCCTGCGAGGGGAGAAACGCATTTTGCGAAGCTGCCCTAGCATCGGTTGAACCGACTCCAAAATGCTAAACCCAGGACTGAGCTGACTGATCGTTCCTTGAAGAGTAATGAGGGTCTTGATGAGGATGCTCATCTGGCTCGGCAGCGTGATGCGGTGTCGGTGCAAAATGTCGGTTGCATCATGCAATGCCGCTGCGAAGTCGAGCGACTCCAACGGTTGGGTCGCGTAATTGGCGATCAGATCCGCAACATCATTCGCAAGCTCGGACTCATCGATCGACGCAGGGATCTTTCCAGCCCGTTTGATCAACGAAGTCAGCAACGCAGAATCCTGACTGATCACCGCAAAGAGCATCTCCTCGATAGCCCCCCGCAAAGTGTCATCGATCCGCCCCACCATCCCGAAATCGAGCAACCCGATATCCCCATTCGGTAGGATGAGAATGTTCCCAGGATGAGGATCGGCATGATAGAGACCGAGGACGAATATCCCCTCGACGTAAAGGCTCGCGACACGTCTTGCAATATCGACTCGAAGCCCATTCGATACTTCTGCGTCCTTCGCGATCGCATGCAAAGATTTTCCTTCGAGTTTCTCCATCGTGAGAAGCATTGATGTCGAAACTTGAGGGAAGCCCTTCGGAACCCTGATCCCTTCTTTCTCCGAAAGCAATTGCTGAAAGACCTGCAGATTGGAAAGCTCTCTCTGAAAACTCAACTCGCGTCTCAAAGAACGCGATAGCTGGGAAACAATCGTCTTAGGTTGCCACGCAGCAAGCTCGGGGATCCGTTCTGCCAGTACAGCGAGTCCTTCGAGGACCTCTAAATCTTCACTGACCGTCCCGCGAATGTCCGCATGCTGAACCTTGACGACCACTTCGGTTCCATCCATGAGAACAGCTTCGTGGACTTGGCCGATCGAGGCGGATGCGATCGGCTTCTCTTCGAAGCGAGCAAAGATTTCGCCGACCGGTTTTCCTAGTTCGCACTCGACAATCTTCTGGACGAGTTCGTAGTCATCGGCTGGGACCTGCGATTGCAGACGTTGCAACTCGACCGCGTGTTCCGAGCCGACTAAGTCGGGACGGAGAGAGAGAACCTGTCCAAGCTTGATAAACGTCGGACCGAGATCGGTGAGAGCCATCCTGAATCGGGCTGCGCTGGAATAGCTCGAAAGGGGAATTCCCGATTCGTCTTTGATCCAGTCCCGGATGAAATCTACCTTGAGCCTGCTAAGCCAATCTGCAAGCCCATACTTTCGCAAGACGACGATGATTTCTTGCCAACGCCTAAGATTGCGATAGTAGCGAGGTAAAGAAGTGAGTCTCATATGTGGACTATCATACTCGGGGGTGGAGCAAGGGAAAACAGGCTAAAGCAGGCTTGAGGGGTGAGGCTGGAGGCTGGAGGAAGTAGAGGGCTTCGCCCTGAAGCGTTGCATTGTTAGTCAGAGGTAGGACGCGAAGCGTCCTACCATCACAACCCGTGGCGTTAGCGAGGGATAGCGTCGCGAGTGCACGTGGACCCTCGCCCGGACTATCTCGTGCGTCGGGTGGCACGCCCATCGCTGCGCTCTGAGCGTGCCACCCGAATTAGGCTCCTTTTTACCCAAACTGCCAAGTTTGCCTCCGATGCGTCAGCCCAGGGCGAAGCCCTCTTCTTCCTCCAGCCTCCCGTCTCCAGCCTCACCCCTCCCCCTCACTTCCCAGCCAGCCATATCAGCAGACCGACTCCCAAAAGGACGCGGTAGATTGCAAACGGGACGAAGCCGCGCGAGCGGACCCAGTTCATGAACCAGGCGATGACTCCGTACGCGACGATAAAGCTCATGACAAACCCGGCAGCAAGATTCAGCCAGTCGCTTCCGGTCGGGAGTGGTTCGGAAAGGAGATGCTTTAAGAGTCGATAGCCCGACGCCGCAAACATCACCGGTATGGCGAGGAAGAAGCTGAACTCCAAAGCCGCTGAGCGGGTGAGGCCAAAAATTTGGCCACCTGCGATCGTCGACATCGAACGGCTGGTTCCAGGAAACGCAGCCGCCAGGATTTGGAACAAACCGATAGCGATCGCTTGCTTGTAGCTGATCGACTCGATCCGATCCGTAGTCGCTCTCTTGGCGAATAATTTGTCGATAAAAACCATCGCGATTCCCCCGGCGACTAGCGCCAGCGCAATGACAAAGAGGCTCTCGAGATTCTCGCCGATCATCTTATCGATCAAGAAGCAGGGGATCGCCGTCACCACAAAGCTCACGATGACCATCGTGAAGGGGTGGCGAATCCATGCTCGATCCCCTTGCCGAATCGACTCTTGGAAGGAATTCCAGAATCCCAAGAGTCGTTCCCGAAAGAAGACGAGGACCGAGAGGATGGCTCCGAGTTGGATCACCACCGCGAACATCTTCCAAAAAGGGAGTGTCCGATCGATTCCCATGATTTCTTGGGTGAGGATGATATGAGCCGTCGAACTGACCGGCAGAAATTCCGTCAACCCCTCAACGATCCCTTGGACGATGGAAGCGATAAATTCGTACATGGTTTTGAATTGTGTAGAGGAGTGGGGGAGCTTAGACGAGATGAGTGGGCCTGGCGCATCGGCTCGAATACAAAGTGTTTGGGTAGTTTGGCCGACGCGTAAGCGAGGCCCGAAAATCACAACCC
>CAYMXM010000184.1:0-3429 GCA_964394065.1 uncultured Pirellula sp.
TGTTAGAAACAATGGCCAAGTTTCTCGCTTGCTGCTTGGTAACTCGAACGCTTCTCTGCGATCCCTTCGGGATCGTTGGAACCTCATCATGATCCACCGGCGGTGGCGCTGTGTTTACCGCCGGCTAATGGCTGTAATCCCTTCGGGATACCAGAAGGATGCAAAACTTATCCTCGAGTTCTCCTCTGCGAACCTCCGCGTCCCCTGCGGTTAAAAAGGAATAAATCCGGACACTCAAAATTTCGTGTCAACACCAACCTTTTTGACAGCCCAGCGCAATCCCCACGCCTAAGTTCTAAACGCCCCTACCCGGGGCTACCCAGCCTTATCCTACGGTCAAGGCTAAGGAATAGCCCTCTTCTTCCTAAAGCCTCACACCTCAAGCCTATTCGTAAGATTCGTTCGATTCGTGGTTCCCCCCGGTTCTTCCTATCGCCTATCGCCCAAAGTCTCAAGTCTTGCCCCGTGGCGTTGATTAACGGAATGAATTCCGTTCTACATTGGGGGGGCTCTTCCTCTTCTGAGCGATTACAATAACGGTAGCAAAGCAGCACACACCTTTTGCCTTATCGTTGAACGCCAAACCCAAGCCTCCTTGCCGGAGCGATTCCATGAGCATCAGAATTCGCATTGCCTTGCTATTCGCCCCATTCGCGATCCTTTCGGTCATTGCCCATGCGCAGACCGAGATCGGCGATGTGCCTCAGTTGCGAAACGAACTCGCACAAGCAAAGGAGAGGCTTGAGTCGAAGCGTTTGATCGCAGCAAGCGAATCGGTGAACCGCTGTGTTGCTGCGATAGGAACCGTTGTCGCGAAGAGTTCTCCCCGAGAACGCCAGGAGCTTTCGAATCTACATCAAGATTTGCGGAGTCTTCGGGAGAGGTTGGCAATCGAAGGAGCCGAAATTCGGGAACTCCCTCCCTGGAGCGAACTTGCTCCGAAGGAGCCTGTTCCTGAAAAGTCCCCCCCGGCAAATCCACCTGCGGATCCTCCTCCCAAGCCGGAGATGCCGATGGAATCGAACTCGAACGCTCCCCCGCAAAACACCTTTCCTGCGATGAAAGGACCCGTTAGCTTCGCTCGGGACATCGCCCCTCTCCTTACTGCGAACTGCAACGGTTGTCACTTCAACGCAAGACAGGTTCGAGGTGGATTGAACATCAACACCTTCACCTTACTCCTCAAGGGAGGTTCCAGTGGATCGATGGTAATGCCTGGTCGAGGAGAGGGGAGTCTCCTCGTCCGCAAGTTGCGAGGAACCGAGGGACAAAGGATGCCCGCCGGTGGACGCCCTGCTTTGTCGGAGGCCAACATCCAGCTTGTTGTGAAATGGATCGATCAAGGGGCCCAATTCGACGGTGAGAATCGAGACGCTCAACTCGATATCGTTACCTCCAAAGCTTGGGCATCCAACGCCTCCCAGGAGGAGATTCAACAGCAACGTGAGAAACGAGCGAGGGATAAGTGGAGAGCCGGTTTACCCACGATCGCGCCTGAGGAATTGAGCACCGACCATTTCCATGTGATAGGGAATGTTGGTGAGGAGGGGGTGAAGAAGGTGCTTGAAGCAGCGGAGTCCGCCGAATCGCAATTGAGAAAGCAGTTCAGCATCCGCAGTAAAGATCCGCTGATCAAAGGGGGAATAACCGTATTCGCGTTTAAGCAGCGATATGATTACTCGGAGTTCGGTCGGATGGTGGAGAAGAGACCACTCCCGGATGAATGGTCGGGGCACTGGAAATCCGACATCGTCGATGCCTACGTTACGTTGGTATACGATCCCTCCAATCCAAAGATCAATGAGACTTCCCTTTTGCAACATCTCGCCAGCGTTTGGATCCAGTCCCATGAAGGAACACCTCGATGGTTCGCTGATGGAGTCGGTCGACAAACGCTCGCACAGGTAGCAGGTGCAAAAGATGCCCGTGTCCAAGCTTGGCTGAAGAAGCTACCCGAATCGATCAACAAACTCACGGATGTTAAATCCTTGCTCGAGGGAAAAGTGAACGACGAAGACTCTGCGACGATCGGTTTTGGTATCGTCCGATTTATGTCGGAGGGAAATTCGAAACGACAGTACGATACATTACTCCGTACTGTCGCCAGCGGAACGCCGTTCGATCAGGTGATGGAGCGGACGTTCGGCCCTGTCGAGCCCTTCTTAAAACAACTACTTAGAAAGGCGAAGTAATCGCCGATGGCAGTGCAGACCGTTGCGGTACCGGAGTCGATTCCGCTCCCCGCCCGAAGCTTGACCAGCATTTTAAAAATCTTATTTCGGCTCCCCCCTGCGCAGGTCGAAGGACTTCTTGAACAGGGATATGTGTCGGTGAACGGGCGCGTGAAGCGGCAGGGCTGGGCGCGATGCGACGTCGGGGACAACATCTCCGTCGATTTGGTCCCTCAAGCGATCGTCGCGCCGATTCGACAAGTGAAGAAGAAAACGAGTTCTCGGAAGATCGAGTTCCTCTACGATGATGGGGACCTTTCGATCGTCAATAAACCAGCCAATCTTCTCACCGTTCCAACGAAGCATCGAGAGCCTCATACGGTGCTATCTCTCGTCGAACGTCGCTATCGATCGCAAGGCGCCGGCATTCAAGCCTTCTGCGTGCATCGTTTGGATCGAGGTGTCTCCGGTGTTCTGGCGATCGCTAAATCCCTTGAGATGGCGGAACGGATTCGAGATCAATTTGCCGAGCGCAAGCCGACTCGAAAGTATGTTGCGATTGTCGCGGGGAAGCCGAAGAAGTCGGAGGATCGACTCGTCAATTATCTTTCGACCGATGAAGATCTGAACCGTATCGTTGTACCCAACGAGGCGCAGGGGGAGTTGGCGATTACGAACTACAAAGTGCAAACCTCGTTTGCGGACGCTTCGATTCTGGAGGTTCGCTTGGAGACGGGGCGCCGGAATCAGATCCGCGTTCAGCTAGCGGAAATCGGCCATCCGATTCTTGGGGACCCCCGCTATCGACCTCGGCAAGCGACCCATTGGGCGTGGCCCCATACAAGAATTGCACTGCATGCCGAGTGTCTAGGGTTCAAGCACCCTCGAACCGGCGAGCCTCTCTACTTTGAAACGCAATGGCCGCAAGAGTTTCGCGATTTCCACAGAAGTCAAAAACGGTGAGTTGGAGACGGCCAATGTAGAACGGAATTTATTCCGTTAAGCAACGCCGCCATTCAACGCCGCCGTCAACGCCGTGAGCCGGCCTCCACCTCAGGGCTGCTCAAGTGCCACGTTAGCGCTGAGAGCCTCTCGATACCTACGGGGGCTTGCATGGCCCTGAGCTAGAGGCTTGCATTGCGTTCAACAGGGGCGGGAGCTGGAGGCGGCCAATGTAGAACGGAATTTATTCCGTTAAGCAATGCCGCCATTCAACGCCGCCGTCAACGCCGTGAGCCGGCCTCCACCTCAGGGCTGC
>CAYMXM010000184.1:3529-8911 GCA_964394065.1 uncultured Pirellula sp.
ATGGCCCTGAGCTAGAGGCTTGCATTGCGTTCAACAGGGGCGGGAGCTGGAGGCGAGCCTTTTCCGTTCATCTTCCAACAACGCTGCAAAGCGATCTTTTTCGATTGCCAATCGCGCGGCAGCCATCAAGCGTTGGTAGAAAGTCAGATTGTGGATCGAGAGGAGGGTTGGTCCAAGCATTTCGTTCGCCATGAAGAGGTGACGTATATAGGCCCGGGGATGTCGACAGGCTAAGCAAGGACAGTCTTCTTCGATAGGGCGAGGATCTCGAGTGTGGCAACTGTTCCTCAATCGCAATGGACCGTTGGCGGTAAAGGCGAGAGCATTGCGACCATTGCGCGTCGGCATCACGCAGTCAAACATATCGATCCCCCGAGCGATTCCTTCTAGAAGATCGATCGGAGTACCGACCCCCATCAGGTAGCGAGGTTGATCCTCGGGTAGCGCGGGGCAAATACCATCCAACACACGATACATCTCTACTGGCGGTTCTCCGACACTCAACCCTCCGACGGCGTATCCGTCGAACCCGATGCCGATCAACCCTTCAGCGCATTGAATCCGAAGAGCGATATCCAGACCGCCTTGGACGATCGCGAACATCGCTTGATCCTCTCTTGTTGCGCAATTCTTGCAACGCTCCGCCCAGCGGATGCTTCGCTCCATGGCGTCCAGCACCTTTTCTCGTTCAGCGGGGAGAGCGATTACATGATCGAGAACCATGGCGATATCGCTCCCCAATTCTTCTTGGATGCGTATCGAATCCTCTGGGCGGAGACGAATCGTAAGACCGTTCAAGTGAGACTTGAAGGTCGCCTCTTTCTCGGTCACTTTGTTCAGATCACCGAGAGAGAAGATTTGGAACCCACCACTATCGGTGAGGATCGGTCGTTCCCAACCGATGAACTTGTGAAGTCCTCCCAGTTCAGCGATCAATTCCGAGGTTGGGCGAAGAGCAAGATGATAGGTGTTCCCTAGCATGATGTCCGCGCCGGTCCCCCGGACTTGGTCGATTGTCAATCCTTTCACCGTCCCCTGCGTACCAACCGGCATGAAAGTGGGTGTTTCGACTACGCCATGCGTTAAATGAAGTCGACCTCGCCGGGCTTGGGAATGAGAATCCGTGTGCAGGAGGTCGAACGGAAATCGCGGAGATCTCGGCATGCGTTGGAGAGAATACAGGGGAATGATGGCGAAAAGGATCGGCAGCTAATCATATCCTGGATTTCGTAGGGTGTGTGAAGTGGCCGCCGTTAATAAACTTGAATCGACTTCACCGACCGACCTCCTTGCGAGCTGGCCGCTTCGAGGCATTTCAGGGCGCTTTGGACAAAACCCTCGATTTCAAACGCTCGGTTCGGGGACGCAACGATCGCGATTCCGGCGACGAGAGGAACTGAGTTGTTCAAACCACCCCTCGCATCGCTCCGTGGGAGATTCTCCAATGCTTCCCGTATCCGATTGGTAATTTCGGATCGTTCCAGACCATGAACGGTCAGAAGAAGCTCGTTCGATTCGGTGAAATACGCTTCCATGCCATCGATTTCCCCATCGAGGAGAATCCCATCGAGGAGCTTTCGTCCCCAAGCAGGAATCCCTTCTTCAGCAAAAGGCGGGGAAGCTACGGATTCAAGGTTGCGGACGATCACCAGGGAGAGGGGAGACTCCACTTGCCGCGATCTTTGCAATGAATCTCCCAAATAGGAATGGATGGCTTCGTCCTCGGTCGACAGGACATACCGAATGAGGATATTTCGATACTGAATAGGAGCGCGGGAGTCCTCTTCCGGGAGATTCTTCAGGGAAGCGAAAAGGGATGTGAGTTGATTCCAATGCCGTCGAATCCCTTCTCGGTTCCTTTCCCCCGTAGGTGAACTCTCAAGTACCGTTTGGGCCGAGTGGCTTCCCAAGAGATCTTGGGTCATCTCCCAGCTCGCAAGGTCCAGGTCGAAAGCGTCCGTGCCATTGGAGGAATGAAGCAAGTCGACTTTAGCCCGGGAAATCCCTTGCCAGTAACGATCGGCCAAGCGGTTGATGCAGATTTGAAAACTCTGTTGGATGGACTGCTGAGGGGGACGGTTGCCACGGTCTGCAGATTCAAGCCATTGCAGGATGGATCGATCCGGAAGCGCTTGGCACCAAAGAGCAAAAGCTGCCAAGCGGCGCAAACGGTGGGTTGTTAGTCCAACGCAGCTTTCCCAAGGTTCCAACGAAGCGGCTGTGTAGAGGGGGAGGATCGCCTGAAGGGCCATTTTTTCGTAAAAGGGATCCTCGTTCCAAGCTGTTTGCAGAAACAACCAATGAAGGGAATGAGCCAAGCCGTCGAGCAACTTCTCGTGCAAGTCGAATCGAGTCGGGGTCGTGGAGTCTTGGAAGGTACCGGGATGGAGAAGCTCTCCAAGATGTTGGCGGATGGAGGCCGGTGATTCCGACGGGCGGTGTTCGGAGATCGGGTTGATAAACGGGATGGCATCCGGAATGGGGATGGGGTAGTTAGCGGCGAGTATTCGAGCGAGCATATCGGTTCGCCCTTGGGTGACCGAATTGATAGGTTCCCAAGTTTTTTTGGGGGAGGGCGTTCGCCCCGAGCGGCTCGGAGGGGATGGGGGAGATGGAACGAAGTTGGTCGGCACCGCAAGAACCATTTTCTAAACGCTCGCTAAGAGGCAAAGCTGGAGTGGATTTTGAACAAGTCTAGAACGGAGAGAAGACCGGCAGAGGGACGGCCCCTTTAAATTTTCAACTCCCCTCCATTAATACGGATCGAGATTGCGGCATGTAGGGACCCTGGCGATTGAGCAGGCTTGAAAAGAGGCTTGAGGGGTGAGGCTTGAGATTGAGGAAGAGAGGAGGCCGACGCTTAAGCGAGGCCCGAAAATCACAACCCGTGGCGTAAGCGAGGGATAGCGCTGGCAACCAGACATCCGTCTTAGGTCTCACAGCACGCCCTTCGTGCTTCAGGGACGTGCCACCCGACGCCTGAGACATTCCCGACAAGGGTTACGTGCACTTGCGACGCTGTCCCTCGCTTACGCCACGGGTTGTGATGGGGGGACCGCTTCGCGTCCTCCCGCTTACCTAAGAGCGAAGCCCCCTTCTTCCTCATCCCTCAAGCCTCAAGCCTGATAAATCTTTTCTCAAAATCGAAAAAGTCTGATTCACGCTGGACCGAAAGAACGTACGAAGTTATATTTCTCGATCCCTCGGCATCGGTCGAGTTTTTCTGTAGTTGAACACAAATCCCCCAGTGGGCCCTTAGTGGGCGAAGCTTTGCCGGAGAAATTGCATGGTTAAGTTGTTGGTCCGCGACCGCGAGACGATTCAAGAAGCAGTGCGTCGTTTTCGTAAGTTGGTTGAACGAAGCGGACTCAAAAAGGAAATGCGACGTCGCGAATTCTACGAAAAACCGAGTGAAATCAAACGACGAAGCCGACAGCGAGCCGAGCGTCGAAACCGCCGCATGCGAATGCTTGGCCTCTAGGCCATTGACCTTTTCAGCATTCCACGAAACAATGCTGATTCTACGTCAAAAATAGCTGAAGGGCGAATAGCTCAGTTGGTTAGAGCGCCACTCTTACAAAGTGGATGTCGGGGGTTCGAGTCCCTCTTCGCCCATTCCTGGGAACTGCACAGCACCAAACGATTGCCAGCAGTCCCATTTTTAAGATTAACACTTCCATTCTACAACCTAACCACATATTCGAAGGTTGCTACAGAACCATGAAAGACGGAATTCACCCGAACTATCAAGAGGTCACGGTAACCTGCGGTTGCGGTAACAGCTTCACCACCCGAAGCACTCGCAAAGAGCTCAAGGTTGACATTTGCAACGCCTGCCACCCGTTCTACACCGGCAAATTGAAGTTCGTCGACACCGCAGGGCGTATCGAGAAGTTCCAGAACAAGTTTGCCGCCGGCACTTATGCTTCGCTCCAACCAGCGAAGAAGTCCGCCAAGAAGAAATAGCTGCCTGAGCCTATCCGCTCGCAAACGGAACGTTTGAGCGATTTAGTTGGCTCTGGCAATCAATTCAAAAAACCGTCGCAGATTGCCGTGAGAAGGCCTGCGACGGTTTTTTGTTTACCAGCCAACACCGATCCATGAAAATCCGAGATCAGCTAGAACAGACTCTCACTCGCTTCGAAGAACTCGAACAAATGATGTCCGACCCCGCCATCCTCAGCGGGGAGTCGAGCAAGATGGCAGGGATTCTTCGCGAGCACGGAGGGCTCCTCAAAACCGCCACGAAGTACCGCCGCTATAAGAACCTCGGGGAAGAGCTGAAAGAGCTCGAAGGGATGCTCCAATCGGCCGATCCCGAAGAGCGAGCGATGGCCGAAGAGGAAGCGCAAAGTATCAAGCAAGAGCGGACTGCTATATGGGACGAACTTCTCGATATGAGCATCGGAGGAGAAGATGCGAACCGAACGCGTTGCGTACTGGAAATCCGTGCCGGGACTGGTGGGGAAGAAGCGGCTCTCTTCGCCCGAGATCTCTTCGATATGTATAAACGCCACGCCGATCTTCGCAGTTGGAAGGTTGAGATCATGGACAGTTCCATCAGCGAACGAGGAGGCTTCAAAGAGGTTATCCTCGGGATCGAAGGGGATGGTGTCTATCGAGAACTCCAATTCGAAAGTGGTGGCCACCGGGTTCAACGCGTTCCAGAAACGGAAACCCAGGGTCGGGTTCACACCTCCGCAGCGACCGTCGCCGTCATGGCTGAACCGGAGGATATCGAAGTCGAATTGAAACCCGAAGACTACCGAGTCGACAAGTTCTGTGCGTCTGGACCCGGCGGTCAGCACGTGAACAAAACGGAGTCGGCGATACGGCTTACCCACCACGAGACCGGGATCGTTGTCCAGTGCCAAGACGAAAAGAGCCAGCACAAGAACCTTGCTCGCGCCATCCGCGTTTTGAAATCACGGCTTTATGATGCGAAGAGAGAGCAGGAACTCAAAGATCGTTCCGATCAGCGAATGTCCTTGACCGGCTCGGGGGATCGAAGCGAACGGATCCGAACCTACAACTATCCACAAAACCGCGTGACCGACCATCGAATCAATTTGACCCTCTATAAGTTGGATCAGATTGTTGCCGGGAATTTACAGCCTGTTACCGATGCGCTCCTTGAGTATGAACGCTCCACGCTCCGAGACGAGCCTGACGCTTAAGACGGGTCAAGAGTAACCCTCCCCTCCGGGGAGGGGCGATCCAACGGATCGGGGAGGGGAGCAGCGGATATCTTATGAGTTATGCTCTTCCTAAAATCCAAAGCCCAAGGTCTAAAGTCTTTTGATCAACGCATCCCCCTGCTTCCACCTTTAACCAAGTGTACTGCCCTATGACCGACGGGAACGGAGCTAGTGCTGCATCGGC
>CAYMXM010000185.1:0-8898 GCA_964394065.1 uncultured Pirellula sp.
CCCTCTTACCTCCGATGCGTCAGGCCACCCCCGGCCCCTCTCCCCGAAGCGGGGCGAGGGGAGCGGAACTCTAAGCGCGACGCAGGCTTGTTCGACGTTTCCTGTAGCCGATCAGGGCGAGTCCTCCCAAGCTTGCCAGCAGGATGCTCCCCGGTTCGGGCACGGCAGTGACGGTCACAATTCCGAAGTTGCTAAAGGACGCGCTTGCGATCGGCAACTCGTCTAGGAAACTGTCGTCGAGAAACATCGTGTTTCCTTCATTCAGCAATGAAATTCGATACTCTCCTGGAGATACGCCCGTTGCATCGAAGTCCAGGCTGACTATGAGACGATCGAACTCGGACGATAATAGGACAAGGTCGGGGATTTCCATCCCACCAGGATCGAGGAGGGGATTGCCATTGGAATCTAACACGAAGGCACCGTCTCCTGCGACTAAGCGTTGTGGATTCACAAAGCTGCTGGAAGTGGCATAGAAGCCAGTTCCGGCAAAGACATAATCTGGCGAAGAGTAGTGCGAGTGCTCCTGCGGATTGCTGAACGCTAGGTTTGTTCCACTGGTCGGCGTAATAAGAAAATCGAGCGAGTAAACGCTCAGAAGGTCAGCGTCACGCGAGGCGCTTCGAATGGATACATCCAGCTTCCCTTTTGCCCCTTGCTGAATGGTAATAGGTGAAGCGTAGGAGACGATGACTTGACCGAATGAATCCTCTATTGAGGTGACGCCAAGAGCGAGAGCGCTGAATAGCGCAAAAATCCACTGTAGTTTTTTCATTTTGGATGCTTGATGAAGAAATGCTTGATGAAGGTTTGTAAAGAGTGGAGCTGACAGGTGCCCTAATATCTGGACACCTGTCGTGCGTTGAGGTCATGGCCGACAGAACTAAGAGTTCGGTCTTAGCGAAGCTGAGAGCTGACGTCCCAACGATCGTCCCGCCAGGACTCGATCGATCGCGTTCACGGCGCCGTTTCCGTCCACATCACCCTCGGGGGACTTGGACGCCATCAAGCTAACGATCTTGTCGATATCGTCCTCCGTAACTCGCCCATCACCATCCATGTCGCCAAAGAGTCGATGGAAATAATGGTCGGAGTCAAAAACTCCATCCCCATCGAGATCGACGGAGACCCGGTAATATCCATCTCCGAGCGTGCTACCTCGATTCCCTCCAATACCATGCGCCCCCCAATCTAGATGCAAGACGTTCGCCGAAACGGAAAGGGAGGGACGTCGCGCTGGATCGACGACATCGAACCCATTCTGCCCGTTGAGATCGTATTGCGTAATTCTCACGCGACTTTGGTTGAGCAATCCCTCTAACCCCTCCTCGGTTGCAAACGCGAGATCGATGTCCCGTAGGAACGACCGTTGCGATTGCCCGTTGGCGACTTCAACCTGCGTGACTCCGTTTCCAACTTGGAAATAGAAGGTGAAATCGTCGCTCGAAACGGGATCACCGTCGGCCACGTTTCCGAACGCTTGGAAAGTGATCTGGTAGAAACCAGGAGCGGAGAACGAAAAGTTGAAGTGAGTGTGGCTCGCTTCGAGGACCGATATCTGATCGGTAAGATCGATCCCGTCTATGGTTGCCATCCTGGGAGACGTATCTCCCGATTTCCATAGCGCGAAATGGCCTGGCCCACTTACGCTCTTGAGCTGAATGTTGGCTCTGCCGTTTAGAAGGCTTCCCGCAGCAATCTCTTCCGTTCCGAATCCTAGGTGGATCTGATCCGTGATGGGATTCTCGCGAAGAAGCCAGAAGGACTCTCCTGGGGCAACCCCCAGAAATGCAAACTGGCTTGCTTCAAAACCGTCAGCCCGCAAGGTCTTCGAGGAACTTCCTACATAGAGCAACGCTTCGTCTGGATGGTATTCCACGTCGTTCGCATGATCGTGGATATGAAACGACAAAGTTTCTTCTCCGTGGTCATCAGCCGCATCATGGTCATGGCTGTGCCCGTGATCATGGCCGTGATCATCTTCGCCATCATCGCCATGGTCGTGCTCCCCGAGCACGACCCCAATATCGACGTGTCCGCTCGAGATCACGGTATCGATATCGGGGCGGGAACCGATCGTGATGACCACGGTACCGATCGACGTCACTCCGTGCGCATCGGTGAGGGTGTACGTAAATGTCTCGGTCCCTACGAACGAATCGGTCGGAACATAGGTGAACGAGCCGTTGGAGTTGAAATTCATCACGCCCCCGACGAGAGCAGTCGGGTTCAACGAGACGGCAATCGCGTCCCCATCAACATCAAAATCATTAAACAGCACGTTTCCAAAGACTTTACCTCCTCGTGTGACGCTGAAATGGTCGTCGACCGCTGTCGGAGCGTCGTTCACCGGAGTGACCTCGATGGTAACAGTAGCCACGTTGCCAAAGAGCGAGCCCCCACGGTTGGTACCAGCAGGGACCAGCAAGAACGCTTGCGTGGTAGTCGTACCAGCCAGTCGCCCGTAACCGACGATATCCCGTCCATCGTTGATCGACTCTGCTGTGAACAACGATTGCCAACCGGAGCCGGCGGGGATCAAGTTGTTCAAATCCACCAGCGCCGCATGCCCATCGACCACTTCACCCACGAACGCCGCAGCACCAAAGGTGGGTGAGTTGTGGAACAAGGCGACATACCCCACGAACTGCCCTGAAGCGTTGATGTCTTTGGCTTCGCTGTGGATGTAGGTGCCATGTTGGCTGAGGGTACCGATGTCGATCATCGAATCATCGATCCAATAGAATCCGTGGTAAAGCTGCGTGGAACTAGTAGGGGACACCGTGCCAACGACGGACGAACCGACTGCCGCACCACGGTCGTTGACCGCGTATGCCTGGCTGAAGTTACCCGGTTTGACCAGCGATCCCATATCGACCTCCTCATACGATCCATTGGATTGTCGCTGCCACAAGGTGGCGTGGGTCAAGGCCGCCGCATCGTTGAGCCGGGAAAGACCGACGATGAACTCTCCATCGGGACTGATCCCCCAGGCGCGGCCGGTAGAACCGGGGTTGCCGGCCAGTGTCGGCAATTCGGTCATCACGCCGTTGAGATAAACGAACGGCTTGGTCGTCGTCCCATTGTTGCTGGCCCCGACGACGATTCCCGTCGGGCCGATAGCGGTCGCTACGGCGGTGGTCCCCCCCAGCGTACCTAGGTTGATCATTCCACCATTTTGATAGAGAAACGCCTTCGAGCGATCGTTGTCGCTTTCACCGACGACAACCCCTGAATCGTTGATGGCATAACCGCGGCTGAAGTTTGCCCCCGGTTCAATCCTTCCCAAGCTCACCATCTGCCTTGTTTCAAAGTCCCACAGGAACGCATTCAGAGGATTCGACGCCCCGGGATTCGTGCTCGAATTGCCGGTCACTTGGCGAAGATTGTTAAGAGCCAACGCAAAACTGTTGTTTCCCCCGAGTGTCCCTAATGGGATGATGTCATAGCGGGCGTCGGTAACCGTGTAAGTAAACGTGTCGGTCCCATGGAAGTCAGGATTCGGTGTGTAAGTAAACGTACCATCGGGATTGAAGGTCACCTTTCCGTTTTGTGGTCCAGCTACCAACGATGCGGTCATCGAATCACCATCAGAGTCCGTATCGTTATCCAACACACTCCCGGAGCTCGCCAGCACTCCATCTTCCGCGATTGTGTAGGAATCATTCTGGGCGATGGGAGAACGATTGACACCGATCGTCACCGTCGCCGTTTCGGCGATACCATGGGCGTTGCTGAGCCGATAGACAAAGCTATCGGTGCCAGCAAACGACGCCCCGGGCGTATAAACGAACGATCCGTTGGGTTGCAGTAAAAGCGTACCGTGGGTAGTGCCGGATACGACTTCCGCGCTCACCAAGCCCAATTCAGGGGCGATCAAATCATTTTGGGTTACCGATCCCTGCAACGGCTGTTGGTCGACCACGATAATGGAGTCGTCTTTGGCCTGCAACAATCCGACGGCGAACACCATGGTCTTGATGCCGCTCTCAACATAAGAATCGACACCGACGTCTAGAACTCCGTTTTGGTTGTCATCCAGATAGCCGCTGATGACGACATCAATCTCATAGATTCCCGGCTTCGAGAAGGCTACGTTGCGATGGAAATGGGTCTGATACAACCAGAGGCTATCGTTTTCCGAGATCCCGTCACTTGTTGCCATCCACACGACGGGATTCCCGCCGGAGATGGAATAGATCGAGAAATCTCCACCGCTCGAACTTCGCATGTCGACCATCTGAATCTTCAGATACTCGCGCGTAGTCGCGGAGGTGATTCTCGGATCGGAGGGACGATACTTCGCAAAGGATCCCACCGGGTTCCCTTCCCCGCTGAATCCTAGATAGGGGAGACCGGGTGAGTTGCTGCTCGGCAGGACGTAGTAAGGTTCCGCTGCCCCTACTCCGACGAAGTCATAGTTTGCACTCGCATTGCGAGAGACGAGCGCACTGGAGTTCGCATACGTATAGAGTTCATCGCTGGGATAAACATTGTTGGGAAGAACGCCGGTGTCAGCACGCACGATCAACGAAAACTCGCCACCGGCAAGAATAGGACGATAGTCCGCGTGTCCCTGCGTATAGAAGGTATCGATCGATTCGGAAAGTGTGCGTCGAACCGTGTAGACCTCCCCACCTGGGTACCCTTTTCCTAGGGTATGTCCATTCGCATCGGTGATACTTGCCGTACTACGAACATGGAGTCCGAGCGTTCCGGAACCGGTCCCCGTTGAAACGGTGACCACATAGGTATCCCCCTCCCCTGTGACCGACTGAATGACGGCACCCGCGAGATCTCCTGCGTTCATGATGACTTGGAAGTCCGACGCATCAACTCCTGAGACATTGCGATTGAAACGAACCGTGAATTGAACGGATTCGAGTTCCGTAAGGGCAGGGCTGGTTCTCTGGATTCCAGTCACCAAAGGGCCTGCTCCATTGACCACCACTCCCTCGAAAACCCTTCCGGGAAACGCTGGGTCCGCAGACTCTCCATTCGGATCGACCAACGATCCTCCGTTCAGATCGATCAAGTTACCAACTAATTGGACGCCATCGAGATCGACATCTTGCTCCGTCACCGTATAGCTGAACCGAAGCGTTCCCGTCCCTGAACCTTGGACATAGGTTGCATAGACGGTTCTGGATCCAACTTCCAAGGGGATGCGAGGCGTTCCACTTACGGTGATTGGGAAACCCAAATAGACGCTCAGCTCGATCGTGTCCCCGGCAACGTAGCTTCGTGCCGCTGGAGGAAGGAGCACCGCCGGGTCCTCCCCCCATTTGTTCAAGAAGACCGTCGTCGGTCCGAGGACAGCAGTACCCGAACTGCCTACCAAAATGAGATCTTGATCTCCGTCATTATCGAGGTCTGCAGCGATTAGGCTATACGTATTGGATATATGAGGAGCGATCAAGACCGGATCGCCATACGTTCCATCACCAAGCCCCGGCGACCACGATAACGCCGGAGTCCCTCCCGCAATACCTTGGATAACAAGATCGGGAATTCCGTCTTTATTAAGATCAGAGACGGTCATACCATTGAGCTGGGTGACATTCGAGTGCAAATTGACTCGCCCCCCCCAAGTTCCACCTAACTGCTGTGGAAAGTATCCGACTCGGCTCGTTCCATCGACAACGATCGTAACAAAATCCGGCAGGCCGTCTTCGTTCATATCTCGAACATCATAGACTGCTTTGTTCAAAATCTCTGGGGAAGAGAACGTCGCATCTCCTCCGTTTTTCAGAATGTGCGTGCTTGTGATCGACGTAAAGGTAGTCAAATCTAGTAGGGCATCTCCGATGATTAGGTCCATGTCGCCATCAAGATCCAAATCTTTTACGAAAACTCTATTGAGGTAGTTGACTTCGGATAGCACTCGAGGCGTTCCCAATCTCCCATCTTCTTCTTGCAAAGCAATAGAGACGACGTTCGGACCAAAGGTAGCACTCGCGTTGGTAGACGAATAGACGATATCGGGTCTACCATCTCCGTTCATATCCTCAGCAAAAATGTCGTAGCCATAGGTGAGTCCTGTCGCGAGAACTTGGCGGGTGAAAATTGCATTCCCATCGTTGAGGAAGACTGCGATGCTGTTCAAGTTGGTTACCGGATCGGTCTCCAACGCGACGATGTCCAGCTTCCCGTCCCCGTTGTAGTCGGCGAGCGCGATCGAGTGCGCATTGAGGTTGGTTCCTCCGTTGAGTACACGGGCAGGCTGGAAGGTTCCATCACCAACACCTCCAAGATAACTCAGGAAGTGAATGCCGTTTCCAGCCGTGACGAGATCGATTTTTCCATCCCCGTCGAAATCTGCGGTGAGGGATTCGAAAGCGTGCGGAGTGACCTCGGTACCGTAGTAGCTAGGGAGGTCAAACGGAACTTTCTTGTTGATGGCAGCGGACTGGCCGTTGATGGTGACCGTTGCTTGCGCAATCGCTCCGAGGAGTCCGTTGGAATCCCCCTCGACCGCTTGTTTATATCCGTTCAAGTTAGCAGGACCTGGTGCCGAGAGAGTCACTTGGAACGTTTCATCCGATTCCACCTCGGTATCTTGCAGGATGGGGATCGTAATCGTCTTTCGAGTCTCTCCATCATTAAAAATCAACTGCCCCGAAGCAGCAGCATAGTCTTCTCCGGCTACTGCGGTTCCATTGCTCGTTGCATAGTTAACGAGAATGCGCCCGTCGCTTCCCCCTACGCGAACCACGTCGATCGTTGCGCTGCCGGCATTTTCGTTCACTTGATAGGAGGCAGCATCAAACTGCAATTCTCCGACGCTCTTCACGGTGAAGTAGAGGGTAATGGGAGAACTCTCCGAGAATCCTGCTGTATTGGGAGTCGTGTCGTTGCCGTCGTTCCCCACATACCCCGAAAGCTTCAGATCGATCTCGTAGCGTCCCGGGCGGGTAAATGCGAAGTTGTAGTGCAGGTGACCGCCAACGTTGATCCAAAGGGCGTCGTCGCTGGAGATGCCGTCCGTGACATCAAGTCCGTTTGCGTTGGCATTGGAAATGCCATCGTTATACGTCGCCATGAAAACGACGGGGGCTCCTGCGCTATTCACCTGCCAAGCCGAAAAGTTCCCAACTCCAGGGCTACCGTCAGGGTTTGTGTGCCGCATAGCGACGAGAGTCGCTTTGGCCCAATCCAAGCCCAATGTGCCCCCAAGACGCCCCTTCGATTCCGTCGATGGGATGTACTTGTCGAGGCTGCCGCTTGGAATGTCGTACGCGCTCAGCCCTAGGTACAGCAAGCTACCTTCCCCCGATTGCGGTAGGACATAGAGCGACTGGGAGTCCCCTGCGCCGATAAACGGAAGATGTTGAAATTCGGAGGCGGGGTGTGACGCAGCGTCGCCGACATAGTGAAGGGCTTTGTCATTTGGATATAGAACGTGGGAATCACCGCCGGATGGTCTGGGACCAATCTGCCACTCCTCCGCGACGCGTCCAATATTGAGATCCACATGCTCTGTGGTTAAAAAGACGTCCAAGTCGGCTGCGAGGAGTTGTCTCGCTTCCAGATTCTCGATCCGCATGGAGGTTCGCAAAGCTCGACGAAAGCTCTCCTGCGATTTTCGTCTTAGGCGAGAATGCCGGGAGGATGCTTTGCGTCGAACCCAGGACATGAGGGAATTCGTGATCATTTCTATGGTTTCTCCATTTGCTGAAATCGATAGTTGAAAGTCTGAGATGCAATCGGCGAATGCTAGGGAACGTCGGGACAGCGACTCGGGAGGGCAAAGTTGGTTCCTTCATCGGCCCAGGTTTTGATCTGTTGTGCGGAGATCAATTCGACGTGCCCATCGGCAAACAAGTAGTTCGCGTATCCGGTCGCTCTCTTCTGCGGATCAGATCCCTTGGGAGGACCACTGAATCGGTCGGGCTGAATGTCATCAACGATCCGATTCCAGGTTAGGGACTGGGGATAGCGGAACCAAAAACGAGAGTGCGTATGGTCATCGGTGATGGATGTCCCGCGGTTGTCCGACGCGGTGAAGACCACGATGGTGCGAGAAGTTGACTGAAGGTGATTGATATTCCTGGCCGCATCCGCCCCCGGTTCGCAGATGTACTCGTTCATGATGTAGCTCGTACCGTGGTTGGCGATCTTCTCTTGGCCGCGTGGATCCTCCGGGCAGATCCTCACGGAGTCGACGTTCTCCATATAAGGAGCCAAGGTGAAGATCCAGCTCCGATCAAACTCCATGGTTCCGTGCGTAGACCGAGGGAACTCCCCCTTATGCGTATCGCAATGCATGTGAAGGGCGAGCCCGATCTGCTTTAGGTTGTTCGCGCACTGGATGCGACGAGCCGCCTCTCGCGATTTCTGAACGGCAGGTAGAAGGAGCCCAACGAGAACTCCAATAATCGCGATCACCACCAAAAGCTCGACGAGAGTGTATGCAGTCCGCATTAGTTGCTTTCCCGGATTTCCTGCGATTGATTTGGAGACCACATGCTTTGCTTTCTGGTGTTTCGGTGCACATGCATTCTTTATGCATATGGAGACATGGTAAGCAAACTATTCGTTACAACAAGACCAGAGGTTCACGAACCCCGGCGTTTCCGTGAAAAGAGACTCTGAAAACGCAGATTTAGCGAAATGGACATTGACCACAAGTCTTTTACCACAAAGGAATTGCGACACCCCTTTCCCGTCGACTGCTGGCTGGTGGTCATCAGAAATAAATCCATTTCGATTTGCTTTTGCACCTCATGTGCAAATTCGACATGACGAATGCTGGCCTGACGCATCGGCGCGAATATAAAGTATTTGGGTAGTTTGGCCGACGCGTAAGCGGGGCCCGAAAATCACAACCCGTGGCGTAAGCGAGGGATAGCGCTGGCAACCACGCATCCATCCCAGGTCTCACCGCACGCCCTTCGT
>CAYMXM010000186.1:0-8884 GCA_964394065.1 uncultured Pirellula sp.
TCCCTCGCTAACGCCACGGGTTGTGATGGGGGGACGCTTCGCGTCCGCCCCCTTAACACCGATGCGTCAGGCCAGGCTGGGGGCGAAGGGAGCCGAAATCTTATGTGCGTTGCGATCTTTAAGCCCGTTCAAATTGGGAAGTTATTTCGGGACAGTTCCTAAATCTTAGGTAACGCGTAGGCCAAACAAACGCCGGCCAGAATCCCGGAGACCCAATAGATTGCAACCGTCGTCACTAAAAACTGGGAAAAAAGTCGCGAGAACATGTAGTAGTAGATGTAGAAGGGAGCAAAAAAGGTAAGGAGCCCCTCCTTCGTCGATTCCTTGAACGCGGTAATCAAAATCGCGAGCACACTAAACACATTCACCAAAGCCATCGCCATTCCGATCGTCCCCACCAGAACCACGAGGTAAGTCGCCTCCTGAATCCGTCGCATCCACTCGACTGTAGATAGTTCCCCGGACGTGCCGGCAGCCATCTTTATCCCGAGGCCGGCGATGAATACGATGATCCCGACGAGGATGCTCAACATCATCCACCACGGTGCCCCAGCCCCGAGGAGTCGATCCTCCGTCGACTTCTCCCGACTCATCATCGCGGCCGCTTCGTTCAAGTGCTTGTTCCCGAACTGTCGGGCCGCCGCAACCTTGACTCCGTCGATCTTGGTCCCTTCCGCAAAATTGAAACCGCAATTGACACAAAGAACGGTGTTCGGAGGGACGGGAGCATCGCAGGAGGGGCAGCTTCTTCCTGTTTTTTGAACCAGCCCCACCTCGTCGAACAGGCTGGCCATTCCCGTCGGTGCTGGAGTTGGAACCGGTCCCCCTCCTCCGCCTTGGGTCCCTCCACCCTTCGCCACTCCGGAAGTGGCCGGTTTGGCAGTCCCAGCTCCGGAGGGAGGGATCTGCAGAATCTCTTTGCATTTGGGGCATTTCCCCCGCTTCCCCGCCATTTCGTCGGGAACTGCGAGTGTGTAGCCGCATTGGCAGGTGGCACGAATTGGCATAAAGTGAACTTTCCGAGTCGGGGAACGACAAAACCGCTCTCTATTTTGAGCAGTAAATTGATTGGAAACAATGAGCTTATAAGGTTTTGTGGCGAAATTGCCCACCGAAGATCGGAACAGACACTTTCGTGTGGCACGCGGATTGCTCACAAGCCCCTCCCTCTGTCGAGAGAGTGCCGTTTTGGCGCGAGCCCCTTTTGTCGAATTGAAATTCCCTTTCCGATATACCTTCAACGGAGTCCTGTTCCATGGCCGCAACTAAAGAGAAGTCCAAGGTGAAGCTTGTTCCGCTCGGCGATCGCATCGTTGTGCAACGCCAAGAGTCTCAAGAGCAAACAAGTGGTGGAATCTTCTTACCAGACAGCGCAAAAGATCGCCCCACCCGCGGCAAGGTGATCAGCACCGGGGACGGTCGAGTTCTCGAAAACGGAAAACGATCCGAGCTGCAAGTCAAAGTCGGGGACTTTGTCCTCTTCACGAGCTACGCCGGTGAAAGCATCGAAGTCGATGGCGAAGAGTACCTCTTGATGAACGAAAGCGAAGTACTGGCCGTCCTCGGCTAAACTCGCCTCATCTCACCGAATTTCAGAAACACAGAACTGTAAACCTACGGAGTATTATCGATGGCAAAGATTATCGCTTTTGATCAAGAAGCTCGCGAAGCAATTCGCCGCGGCGTTTCCAAACTGGCACGTGCAGTCAAGGTGACCCTCGGGCCACGCGGTCGCAACGTCATCCTGCAAAAGAGCTTTGGTAGCCCGACCGTTACCAAGGACGGTGTCACCGTCGCCAAGGAAATCGACTTGGAAGACGTCTACGAAAACATGGGCGCCCGCATGGTTCGGGAAGTCGCTTCCAAGACGAGCGACGTCGCCGGGGACGGGACCACCACCGCGACCGTCATGGCTGAAGCGATTTTCAACGAAGGGCTCAAAGCGGTTGTCGCCGGCGTGAACCCGATCCAAATGAAATCCGGAATCGAAGCCGCTGTTGCAGACATCACCGAAAAGCTTCGCAAGATGTCGATCAAGATCAAAGACAAGGCTGAAATGGCCAACGTCGCAACCATCGCCGCCAACAACGACCGAGCCATCGGAAATCTCCTCGCCGATGCGATGGAACGAGTTGGCAAGGACGGCGTCGTCACCGTCGATGAAGGTAAGAGCCTCCACGATGAACTCGAGTTCGTCGAAGGGATGCAGTTCGACCGAGGCTATCTCTCTCCTTACTTCGTCACCGATCCAGGAACGATGGAAGCCGTTCTCGAAGATCCCTACATCTTGGTCTTCGAAAAGAAGATCTCGAACATCAAGGACTTGGTCCCAGTTCTCGAGCAAGTCGTCCAACAAGGGAAGCCTCTCTTGATCATCGCGGAAGATGTCGAAGGGGAAGCGCTCGCAACTCTCGTTATCAACCGCCTCCGAGGAACTCTCAACATCGTTGCTGTAAAGGCTCCTGGCTACGGCGATCGTCGCAAGGCGATGATGGAAGATATCGGTATCCTCGCCAACGCAACTCCTGTCTTCGAAGCCCTCGGCAAGAAGCTCGACTCCCTCACCTTGGCCGACCTCGGTCGCGCGAAGAAGGTGATCGTCGACAAGGACAACACCACGATCATCGAAGGTGCAGGGAAGGCTGGCGACATCAAGGCTCGGATCGACCAAATCCGCCGTGAAATTGAGAACACCACCAGCGACTACGACCGCGAGAAGCTCGAAGAGCGACTGGCGAAGCTCGCAGGGGGTGTTGCCAAGGTAAACGTCGGTGCCGCGACCGAAAGCGAAATGAAGGAAAAGAAGGCTCGCGTTGAAGATGCTCTTCACGCAACCCGCGCTGCGATCGAAGAAGGAATCCTCCCCGGTGGTGGCGTCGCTCTCCTCCGAGCATCGACTCAAGTCCAACCTTCCGAAGGACTCTCGCAAGACGAAATCGTCGGTTACAACATCGTCATTCGCGCTTGCCGCGCTCCGCTGACCATGATCGCTAACAACGCGGGGCAAGATGGCGGCATCGTTTGTGCAAAGGTCGCAGAAGCCAAGGGGAACAATGGATACAACGCATTGACCGACGTCTACGAAGACATGGTCAAGGCGGGTGTTATCGACCCGACCAAGGTAACGCGCACCGCGCTAGCCAACTCCGCTTCGGTATCGACCCTCCTCCTCACCAGCGATGCCTTGATCGCCGAAAAGCCAAAGGATGACCACGGCAGCAAAGCCGGCGGACACGGCGGCGACTACGACATGTACTAGGAGATACTTAAGGCTAAAAACTTAAGACTAAAGGTAAAACAAGTTATAGAGAGGCCCCTCGATCGAGGGGCCTTTTTTTTGCGCACCGCATTGGTAGAGCGGAATTCATTCCGTTAAACAACGCCTCCATTCAATGCTCCAACCGCATAGCGAGCTAACCTCCAATTTAGGGCACTCCAATCCCCAACAGGTAGCGAAAAGGGCTGGCTCATGATTTTAAAAAAACGCGAAGCGTCCCCCATCACAACCCGAGGCGTGAGCGAGGGATAGCGCTGGCAACCAGCCTCACACCAAGGTTTCACAGCACGCCCTTCGTGCCTCAAGGGCGTGCCACCCAGCGTCTGAAGTGTTACCGACAAGGGCAAAGTTTACTCTCGACGCTATCCCTCGCTTACGCTACGGGGTGTGATTTTCGGGCCTCGCTTAGGCAAGGCGAAGCCTTCTTCTTCCTCAAGTCTCAAGCCTCACCCCTCAAGCCTACAGACGGCTGGTACTCGGAATAAACTCTATCTATCATCGTAGGGGTGGCGACTTGTCGATCTGCAACTCGAACCTAATATCTTCCCTATGCAATTCAAATCCTCTTCTCTACGACCTCTCCTGCGGTTCGCACTTCTTGGATGCCTAGCCTTCACTCCACGCATTGCGACCGCTGACGACAACTCCAATGGAGCTCTTCGCGAAGCGTTGATGTTTCATGCGTCGTTCGATCAAGGGATCGATGCAGATTTCGCCCTCGGCGAAGCAAAGCTTAAACATGCACCTTCCGGGAAAGCGAGCCCGCAGGCGAAGGTGGGGCTTCCGGAACAAGGGAGCGTCAAGCATCAAGAGACAGGTGGGGTCCATGGAGGGTTCCTCCTCTTTGAAACCAAAGAAGGCCCCAACGCGTTGTATCACGCCGACAAGAATTTCCCCCCCTTGAACCCGGATTGGTCCGCTACGGTTTCCTTTTGGCTTCTCGCCGACCCAGAGAATGGATTGCGCGAGGGGTTCTGCGATCCCATCCAAGTCACCTCCAAGAAATGGAGTGACGCTGCCATGTTTGTCGAATTTGAAAAACGCGCCTCGGGCATTCCGTTTCGACTCGGCGTCTATGCGGACAAGAATATCTGGAACCCAACCGGGCGCGAAATCAGCACGATCCCATCGCTCGAACGTCCTTTAGCACCTGTTGAGAAGCCACCCTTCCGAGCGGGGAAGTGGACGCATGTTCTCTTCACGGTTGAGCATTTCAATACAGATAAAGAGGACGGAGTTGCCAAACTCTATCTGGATGGAGAGAAAGCGGCAGAGCTATCTCCTCGCAAACAAACGTTCACATGGAATCCCGAAGAAGCTTCCATCTCGTTGGGGCTTGGGTACAACGGCGGAATGGACGAACTCTCTATTTTCAACCGCGCACTTAGCGCGGAAGAAGTCAAAGAAGTCTTTAAGCTCCCAGAGGGAATTAAATCGATTCGGGAGAGTGGTGAGCGGTGAGTGGTAAGCGGTGAGTGTTGAGTGCCAGTCAGTGTGAATGCGATAGAGTTGTTGCTTTACCCCGAAGGGGTAAAAACCGAACAGCCCTGAGTTGGAGTTAGGCTCACCGCAATGTAGAACGGAATTTATTCCGTTAAACAACGCCTCCAATCAAAGCCGCCGTCAGCGCTGTGAGCCGGTCTCTAACTAAGGGCTGTTCAAGTGCCCCGTTGGCGATGAGAGCCTCTCACCCCCTGCGGGGGCTTCAAGAGCCCTGAGGTGGAGGTCGGCTCACAGCGCTGACGGCGGCTTTGATTGGAGGCGTTGTTTAACGGAATGAATTCCGTTCTACATTGCCTACTAATTTTCGATGACGATCGCGGTGGCGTTATCTCGTCCTGATTCTGCCACGGCGCTCAGAACAAGTCGTTGCGCCGGGGACTGTCCGGCGTAGGCGGATTCTGGATAGAGGACGAGTTCTTCGATCGCTCGGTCCCAGAGCCCGTCGGTCACGCCGTCGGAAACGAGGATCAGCTTCTCATCCGGCTTCATCACAAAGCTACCTACCTGCGGCTCTGCGAATTGATTCTTCGCTCCCAAGGCTTTCGCCAAAACGTTCTTTCTCGGGTGCATTCTCGCTTCCCGTTCGTTGAGCTTCCCGCTTCGTCGAAGCCATCCGACGTGAGAATGATCCTCGGAGACCTGGATCATGCGTCGAACCCCTTCTTCGTTCTTGCAGATGCGATAAAGGCGAGTGTCCCCAACGTGGGCGAACATCACGAGAGATCGGTGAATCCAGACCATCGTCAATGTCGCTCCCATGTCGATACAGAGAGGGTCAAACGAACCGAGCTTCACCAGCTCGCGGTGAATCGATGCAAAGAGATCCTTGAGGATCACCTGAGAGACTTCGTCGAGATGGCGGTCGGACATGGAATAGGCGCGAGGAAGGATGCGCGTGATGTTTTCGATCGCGATCTTCCCGGCAAGCTCTCCCGATCGCTCACCACCCATCCCATCCGCGACCGCGAACAGGAGGTCTGCGTCGGCGGTCCCCAATGTTCCTTGCTTCCCGAGATACCGAACTCCGCGCTCATCAATGAGCATCGAGAGAAATCGATCTTCGTTGTTCGTGCGAAACGTACCTTGATGGGTCATCGCGGACCATTTGTAGTCGCGAGGCTGAGAACCTCTTACTTCCCCTTCAGACTCTGCCGTCGCTTGGATCGCTTCGGGGGATTCGTCTAGGATCGTAGAAAACTCGAAATCGATTACACAGAACCGGCCGTCGGTGGCTCGGTAGGTGATGTTTCTCAAAAACGGGTCGTCATGTCGAACACCATAGCTCTCGAGCTCGCCAAAGATCTCCTTGATCCGTTCCTCACCCATGTGCTCCACTCTTGCACCGCAATTGGAGGTCACGATCTCCAAACGCTCCGGGTCGGAGGAGATCAACCTAGGAACGAACGGGCATTTGCGATGCTCTAGATAGAGAAGAGTCTTGCATTCGTTATCGAATCGGGACTGCGCCTCGGGCCCTTGAAACTGTTTGTAAACCCGTCCGTCGTATCCGATACGGACGATCGCTCGCTGTGTTTTCTTCGCTTCTAACATCGATTCACTTTAAAACGCGTGGGGGTGATTGCGATACATCCAAAGACCTAAGCCAGGGTTTCGGATGAAGTAAAAGCGTTCCCCCGACGCGCTTTCGTTCCAACCATCTGCCACATCGTCTACCCGATACTCGCGCATCACCGATTCGAGGTCCCCCTTGAAGTATCCAACCCCCTCAAGTTCCCTTTGAGTTAGTTTGTCGGTGCAATACACCACGCGGAAACGGTCTTCAGGAGAGGCATGGATCAAGTGGGCCGCCGTCGACAGGTTGCCCCGCAAGTCCGCATTCTTGGCGACCAGTTCTTTGATCTCAGGAGTCGTGCGGTACCCGTATTTGCGGATCAGTCCATCGACGTCATCATGTTCACCAAATCGAGAAACTCCCGGAGCTACCACCACGAGGGTTCCGCCATCTTGGATCGCCATTCGGGTTCGATAGATCGACTTGTTCGCAACCCATGTCTTCTTGTACTTGCTCGGATCCATCCAGACGACCATCTTCTTCGGGGCTTCGTCGATACGGAAGCAGTTGACTTGCGCGGCGAGTTCCCCGGCGATCGTGAAAACCGAGTGGTCATCCCCGACATAAAGCCCGCGCACCACGGGGCCTTGATCGGGTGTCGACTCGACGACGGTAAGAACATAGACGACGGGGCGATGGGTCAGGAACAGATCGGCCGCACGGTTGAGGATCCGACGAAGCGGAGTGTCGCAACGTCCCATGATCCGCTCCATACCGTAGAGAGCGCTCAAGTAATGGCTCCCGTCGATCCCGGCGTTTCCACCCGTTCCAACGAAGATGTTCTTCGTGTAGTTCGCCATCCCGATGACTTCGTGCGGAACGACTTGACCGATCGATAGGATCAAGTCGTGGTCTCCTTGCGAGATGATCTTGTTGACCTGAGCCGGCCAAGCTTCCGTGTAGTTGCCTTCGGTCGCTTCGGAGACAAAGTCGGCATCGACATATCCGAGCGTATCGACATCGGTCTTGTAGTTGTGGACTCGGATCAATTCGCGAGGGAAGTCGCCATACATCTTCGTGAGCTCTTCTTCGTTCATCGCCGAATGAGTACCGAGAGCTGGCATGACATCGGTCAACTTGTCGCCGAGAACCTTCAGCGTCGCGTGGGTAATCGGTCCTGCTTGCGAATCGAGTCGCGTGTGATCCGGTGGGACGGCGAGAACTTTTTTTACGTTCCCCCGAGCTTGAATCGTTGTTTCAATCGCCTCGATGTAATCGAGCATTCCCAGGACAGAGGTTTTCGAGCCACGTGAAAAGTAGATTGTCATCGGAGTGCCATACCACGAGATTTGGGAGATTTGGAGGGATATTCTGCAACCGCCCTATGATCCCAGAATCTAAAGAAACTGACCAGACCGTAGAACGGAATTCATTCCGTTCAACAACGCTTCCAGCTGAGGAGGCTTTGGACTATAGGCTTTAGGAAGAGGGGGGCTAAACCACGAATCGAACGAATCTCACGAATCAACGGAATGGGGGAATAAAACGCAGGGGCGCAGAGACGCGGGGGCGCAGAGATATCCTCTCCGCTCCCCTCGCCCCGCTTCGGGGAGAGGGCCGGGGGTGAGGGGTAGAAGTGCGAGAAACAATGACCGAGTTTTGAGTGTCTGGATTTATTCCTTGTTAACCGCAGGGGACGCAGAGGTTCGCAGAGCCCTCCGGGCTCCAGAAGGGAACATTCTAATGAAGTGCAATCGCCACTAATTTTGGGAACAAAACTTGCGCAAAGCCAATCCCCCACAACACCAACTTTTTGACAGCCCATAGCAAGCCCCGGTCGGACACGGGGAACCGACAAAAGCTAGTCTCCCCTCTTCATCGACGAATTCTTTGCATCCTTTTCTAGAAGTTCCTCTGCCATGTTTCGGATTATCAACCTTGCATGAAGAGGGATCCGTTCCCACTCTGGCTTGGTCAGAAAGAGCTCTTTCCCCACGGAGGACAACTCGACCTCTCCTCTATCTGTCGCAACGGTAGTTCCGAAATGTCTTGCGTACATATTGAATCTCGAAGCGAACTTCCAAGCGGCTTCCTGATATTCAGACTCGGGGGGTGTTCGCTCGTAATCTGTTGTTCCAGGGAGGCGCACCACTTGGCCATGGGCAAGTGCACTTTGGGATCTCCATTTAGGAATGCCAGGTACATGGGTTCCAGCTCCTTCCACGGCTAGGTAGAGCCACTTCTCCTTTTTGACACTCCTTGCGGCAAGAGGCTCTACATCTACTTTTTGAAGGACATGAGTTGCATCTGAAAACTCCTGCCGAGCGATCAGGTCCTTTAGCGTTTGGATCGTTGTTTCAAGAGATGCTTCTTGACCTAAACTTAGGTTGGAGTTCACTAGAAGAGCGAAGAATGCGAAGAGTATCAGCAGACAATGTTTCCGTTGGACCCAAAGGATTGCCAGTATCATTTTTCTACCGTTCAGTTAGAGCCCTGGACTGGCCTGAAGCATCGGCGCAAATATAAAGTGTTTGGGTAGTTTGGCCGACGCGTATGCGAGGCCCGAAAATCACAACCCGTGGCGTAAGCGA
>CAYMXM010000187.1:0-8858 GCA_964394065.1 uncultured Pirellula sp.
TCCGATCAGGGAAACGCCCAGCACGAGCGACTTTTTGCAAGTCTCCTACGAAAAACTCCATCATCACCATGCACACCGATACGCAACCCACGAAAGATCTCGTTCAGGAGTACTCCGAGGACGTAAGCCGATTGCGCGAAGAGGTTCATAAGGTACTCGTCGGCCAAGAGGATATGCTGAATCACCTCCTCGTCGCCCTCTTCACCGGCGGTCACGTCCTCCTCGAAGGGCTCCCCGGGCTTGCAAAAACAACTGCCATCAAAGCGCTTGCCAGCGCGATCGATTGCAAGTTTCAGCGGATTCAATTCACCCCCGATTTGCTCCCCGCCGATTTGATCGGAACGATGATCTACAACCCTAAAGAAGGTTCGTTCGGAACCCGAAAAGGACCGATCTTCGCGAACTTGATTCTCGCAGACGAAATCAATCGCGCTCCCTCCAAAGTCCAATCCGCGCTCCTCGAAGCGATGCAAGAGCACCAAGTAACCATCGGCGACACGACTTATGCTCTCGAAGATCCCTTCCTCGTCCTCGCGACGCAGAATCCGATCGAACAGGAAGGGACCTACCCCCTTCCCGAGGCGCAAGTCGATCGGTTCATGCTCAAAGTAGCCGTGGATTACCCCAATCGAGACGAAGAGCGAGAGGTGATCGGCGCGGCTTTAACAGGAGCCCAGCAGGAGATCGTTCCAGTCCTTTCCCATGATCGCCTTCGGGAAATCAAGGGAGTGGTCCAGCAGATCTACCTCGACGAGAAGATCAAAGACTATGTCCTCGACCTCGTCGCCGCGACTCGGAAACCGGAGAACTACAAACTGCGCGATCTAAAGCCGCTGATCCAGTGCGGTGCCTCCCCTCGCGCCTCGATCAATCTCTGCATCGCCGCACGCGCGAACGCCTTCCTCGAAAAACGGGATCACGTCCTTGCAAGCGATGTGAAGGATGTCGCCATGGAAGTCATGCGCCATCGCATCCTCCTCACCTACGAAGCCGAAGCAGAGGAAAAGAGATCCGATGATATCGTCCGACTCGTCCTAGATGCAGTACCAGTACCTTAGGAGGTGTGAGGGGTGAGGCTTGAGACTTGAGGAAGAAGAGACCGGGGCATATTCATTGGAACTTTAACGTCATGACGGTTATAATTTTAGACTATGGAAGTAACACTACACGGACACGCTGAGATTCTAATCAAGCAGTTGGTGGCTCAAGGGATTTACCCTTCCGCTGATTCCGCTGTCAATTCCCTTGTCGCTCGCTTCGCGTCAAGGGATTCAGGCCAGCAATTGCGCCTTCCAGATCCAATTGTTGAAGCCGATACTCAATCCCCTTTTCCTGATATTCCTAGGGGGATCGGCGAACGCATCGTCGTCGCCGAATCAAAGTCCTCTCGGTACCCTGAATTTATTGATATAGAATGATTTACGAGATTCCAAGGACGGATATGTCAATCACCCAGGGGGACATTATCGTGGACTGCCCCATCGTGGACTGGAAACACGACCCGGGAAATGATTGGTCTGTACAACGATTCACGCAACAAGTCATCGTTCTTACGCAGGCGTGTGATCTTGTGAACGAAAAAACAACTCGTGTTCAAGTTGCTGTTGTGCACGAAGCAGAGAAACTGGTTGCGGCGAGTATCGTTAAAGCAACCGCTATCAGAGACCAAATTAGAACGCATCGAGTATTTGGTCTTTATTTCTTACCTGCATTCCACTCTTGCTTATCAGAATCTGTTGTCGATTTACGTGATATTCATACTCTTCCTAAGCCATTCCTTATGGATCTGATCCTTCAAGGTAAGAGAGTCGCGAGATTATGTACACCATATCGTGAGCACCTTGCACAACACTTCGCGGTTACTTTTTCCCGGATTGCTCTGCCGCATCCTTACGATACGCAATAAGTGTTGGGGGCAACCAGTTTAGAGCGCGCCCCCCTCTACTCCATTCAGCTCATCCGATCCAAAGCAATCGAACTATGGCGTCTCGAGAATTAGATGAGATCCTTCGCGAGGTCCGGCGCGTGCAACTCAGTGCGCGTCGGCAGGTGAACGACTTGATGGCTGGGGAATATGCCTCGGCATTCAAAGGACGTGGCATGGAGTTCGAAACGGTGCGCGAGTATGTGCCGGGGGACGATATTCGATCGATCGACTGGAATGTCACAGCTCGCTCGGAGATTCCCTTCATCAAAACCTTTCGCGAGGAACGGGAAACAACCGTAATCCTTGCAGTGGATGTCTCCGCATCGGGGGCCTTTGGATCCGTTCATCGTTCCAAGCTCTCACTGGGGATCGAGGTCGCAGCTGTTCTCATGATCACGGCGTTGATGAACAACGACAAAGTCGGCTTGCTCCTTTTTGCAGACCATATCGTGAAATATGTTCCCCCTCGGAAGGGACGCGGGGCGGTACTCCGAATGATACGCGAACTCTTGACGACCGAACCGGTCGCTGCCCAAACCGATATCGGCCATGCCCTTCAGTATCTAGGTCGTGTCCAACATCGCCGATCCGTTCTCTTCCTCGTAAGCGACTTCCTGGGGAAAGAGTTCTCCCGAGACCTAGCGATCGCCAATCAACGCCACGACTGCGTCGCCGTTTCGATTCGGGACCCTCGCGAGGAAGTTCTCCCCAACGTCGGTTGGGTTGCATTGCAAGATCTTGAAACCGGGAAGAGAATCGAGCTCGATTCCTCCAGACGTTCGGTGAGGAACTGGTGGGCAGAACGGGGGAGGCTTCGAAACGAAGAGCTGCACCGAACCATGCGGCAAGCGAAAGTAGGGCATATTCCCCTCCGAACCGACAGACCTTATTCGTCGGATCTCCAGAAGTTCTTTTTGGCGCGCGAGAGAGGGAGGGGAGGATGAGTAGGGCGATGTTTCGAATTTATGGGGCGCGCCTATTGGGGATGTTTGGCCGACGCGTAAGCGAGGCCAAAATCACAACCCGTGGCGTTAGCGAGGGACAGCGCTGGCAACCAGGCGTTCCAAGCAAGATATCACAGCACGCCCTTCATGCCTCAAGGACGTGCCACCCACCGTCCGAGATTCTCGACAAGAGCGACGTTCACTCGCGACGCAATCCCTCGCTAACGCGTCGGGTTGTGATGGGAGGGGACGCTTCGCTTCTGTCCCCCTTCCTCAGGATTCTTCTTAGCCTCTTCCTGCTTGCGATCCTCCTCGCTCACCCATCCCATGCGCAGTCGACTTCAACAGAGCAGCCAACCAACACGTTAACCTCGCAATCCTCCGAAGAAGGCTGGTCGATGTCGGTTCGGGTAACTCCAGCCTCCCCAAGACTATCCGATTCGTTCCAACTAGAAGTTCTTCTCAAGGGGAACGAGGATCTTGTTTTCGAATCTCCTGAGCTCCTCGATGTTGCAGAACATTTCGAAATCCTCCGAAACGAGCCTGTCGTCCATGCTGAAAAACCGTCCGATCCTTCTTCGCGTAACACCCAAGAGTTGATGTTTCGATATCTCCTGGCCCCTCGAACTAGCGGGAAACTTCCATTGCCTACAGTTGCTGTTCCATTTCACAGAACCAGCGGAGGGATCGTGACCTACGGCGTCGCGAGTACCCCCGATCTGGAACTCCCGGTGCAAAGTCAATTCAGCGACGAATCGGCAGAGCTGAACCAACTATCTCCGATGCTCCCTCCCATGGATTTGAAAACGGGAGCCTCATGGAAACTGATCGCCGCCGTAACGCTCCTCCTCGCAAGCGTTGTTTCTTTTCTCGCATGGTGTTTGCTTCGAAAGCCTCGATCCCAAACGGAACCGGTTCGCACCCCCGAGGAGATCGCGACGAGCGAGCTACAAACAATATCCTCGGTTCTTCCAGCAGATGACGAAGAACACAAAGAGTTTTTTGTTCGCGTCACCCGAGTGGTACGCCGTTACGTTGAGCAAAAGACAGGGATTCCAGCCCCTGCGTTGACGACCGAGGAGTTCATGAAGCAGATCGATTCGAATCCCCATGTTTCCGAAGAGGTCGCATCGCAATTGCGAGAATTCTTGGAGTCTGCGGATTTGATCAAATACGCTGGAAAAAGGTCGAACCTAGAAGATGTCCATCGTTCGATCGCAATGGCGCGTGAATTGATTCAGCCCCAACATTGGGGCGACCCGACGCATCGGTGTGAACATAAGGCGTCTGGGTCGTTTGGCCAATGCGTAAGCGAGGCCCGAAAATCACAACCCGTGGCGTAAGCGAGGGACAGCGATGGCAACCACGTATCCAATCCAAGGTTTCACAGCACGCCCTTCGTGCCTCAGAGGCGTGCCATCCGGTGGCCGGGACATTCCGGACAAGAGGCCACGTACATTCGCGACGCAGTCCCTCGCTAACGCGTCGGGTTATGATGGGTGGACGCTTCGCGTCCCCCCCCTTGTCACCGATGCGTCAGGCCAACATTGGGGAGTGGAATAGCTGATATGGAATCGTTTCGATTTCACTCTTGGGCGTGGCTTGTTCTGTTACCGGTCGTTGCAGCTCTTTGCATCTGGCTCTACGGGAAACGCAACAAGCCGGAAGCCCTTCTTTTCTCGAGCACCGAAGGATTGGCTGGGGCTCCTGTCTCTCCCTGGATCTATGTGAGGCGCCTCCTCCCTTGGCTGGAATGGATCGGCCTTTCTCTGCTAGTCATCGCGGTGGCTCGACCGCAGCTTGGGAAAAGCGAGACTCGGATCAGCGGGCAGGGAATTGCGATCGAGCTGATCCTCGACATCTCTGGATCGATGGAGGCAATTGACTTTGTGCTCGGTGAGAAGGAGGTAAATCGGATCACTGCGGTGAAGCATGTTGTTCAAGAATTTGTTCGAGGTTCCCGAGAGCTGAAACTCGCGGGGCGCAAGAACGATCAACTCGGTCTCGTTGCGTTCGGCGGCTTTGCCGATAGCCGCTCCCCTCTTACCCTCGACCACGATGCGTTGCTCGACATGGTGGAGGCGTTGCAGATCCCTCGGCCCGTAAGAGACTCCCGAGGTCGCGTCATGAACGAAGAGGGGTTGCAAGAGGAGTTAGCAACCGCGATCGGGGATGGGCTTGCCCTGGGAATCGATAAGCTCAAAAATTCAAAGGCCAAGAGCAAGGTAGCAGTCCTCCTCACCGATGGGGATAACAATGCCGGAGTGGTCGATCCACGGGAAGCGGCTCAAATGGCTAAACAGCTAGGGGTAAAGGTCTACACGATCGGGATCGGCCAAAGTGGCGTGGTTCCTTTGCCGCAATACGATGAACTTGGAACAACCATCATCGTTCCTGCTCGGCTCAACGTCGATGAAGCGCTCCTACAAGAGATCGCCGAGGAAACCGGCGGGGCTTACTTTCACGCATCGGACATGGAAGGTCTCGCGGAAGTGTATGGCCAGATCGACGCATTGGAAAAGAGTGAGCTGGAGGAAACGCAATACGCGCAGTATACCGAACTCTTCAGATGGTTTTTGGTTCCTGGCCTAGCGTTGCTAGGTGTGGTTCACGGGTTGCTTCATACTCGATTCCGCTGGCTCAGTTGAAAGGTCTTTAGCATGGAATGGCAGCATCCGGAATTGCTTTTTGTTGGGATACCCGTGGTGATCGCATGGTGTGGGATTGTCATTTACAGCGGAATCCGAAACCGACGGCTCCGAGAGCGATTCGCGGAAAGCCAAATGATGAATCGGTTGGCTCCTCACTCCTCTCCACTTCGCGGAAGAATCGTTCTCTTGTTGCAAGCACTCGCTGTGATCGCTTGCATGCTCGCACTCGCGGGCCCGCAATACGGAGAGGTTGCGCAGACCGTCTATGCAAAGGGGAACGATCTCTATGTGCTGTTGGATGTTTCTCGATCGATGTTGGCGAACGATGTCCCACCCTCGAGGCTCGAGCGAGCCAAAGCGGACATCGCCTCTCTTTCGAATCGATTGCATGGCGAAAGAATCGGGTTGATCGCTTTCGCGGGTCAAGCCACGGTCCAGTGCCCGCTGACGGTCGACTATGAAAACTTCCGAGCGGTTGTTGCGAACATCGACACGACGAGCGCTCCCCGAGGGGGGACCGCGATCGGAGATGCGATCCGCAAGGCGATGGAAATCTTTTCGGTTGATCGGGGGAACGATCGCGCGATCTTGCTGATAACCGACGGGGATGATCAAAATTCCTCCCCACTTGATGCGGCGAAGATAGCAGCGGAAGCGAATGTCCCCATCACGATCATCGGTTTGGGAGATGCCCATGAAGGGGCCCGTATTCCGGCATCAGCCAACTCGCGTGGGTTCGTGGAGTACGAAGGAGAACAAGTTTGGACCAAGCTAGATAGCAAGTTGCTAGAAGAGATGGCTCGCATAACGGGAGGTGCTTATATCCCAGCTGGAATCCAATCCTTTGATCTATCGACTCTCTATCGTAGTTTTCTTTCTCGTTCGGAGCGAGGTGAAACCGAGGATCAGACCGTTGTGGTGAAGGCCAATCAGTTCCAATGGTTCCTAGCGGTAGGGCTCCTAGCGATGATCGGTAGTCTAACCGTACCCCGGACGTCTCGCCCATCTGGGGTGGCACGCTCAGTTGGGGTGGCACGCTCAGAGCGCAGCGATGGGCGTGGAGGCCCCTCCTATACCCAGCAATCTCCACCACGCCCTTCGTACCTCAGGGACGTGCCACCCGATAGTGGCCCAGACGTCTCGCCCGAGATTGCAACGGATACTCGTGCGAGACGCCCGGGCCACGTGGTAGGAGTACTTCTTTTGCTTTTGGGAGGGGCCGAGATCAGCTTCGCAAACGACCCTTCAGCTAACTGGTTCAATCAAGGGTGCGAGGCGCAGAGGTTAGGGGATAGTTCCGAAGCGATTAAGAACTACGGACTAGCGACGATGAGTTTAGACCGCCGGATCGCTTCCTCGGCGCAGTTCAATCTAGGCACCCTATACGTGGAACAATTGGAGAAGAACCTTCTCAAGGAGAGGGACGATCAGGAAAGGGATCATGAGAGTTCCTACCGAGCAGCGATCGAGGAGAAGGGAAGCCGAGCGATCGAAGCCTTCCGCAATGCGCTCGAACTCGATCCAAACCTGTCCGCAGCCCGAAGCAATCTGGAACTTCTTAAGCAATGGCTCAGCAAGGTCCAGCGGGAATGGCATCAAGCCGATCTAGAATCCAAAGTGGCAGAGCTAGGTTCGCTCGACCTTTTGGATCAGATCTATCAATCGCAAAGAGAGCTCCATCTCGAAGCGGAGAAGCTATTCGACTTTCGTCAACTCCAACCCCATCGCTTGCTGGGGCGAAGACAATCCGAGTTGATCGAAGAACTCGCATTACTCCCTAGGAGGATTGAGGAAGAAGCAGGAAAAGAGGTGTCGGAGAGATTGGGGCTTGAGAGGATCATCGACGAGATGAGACGCAATGCTGCTTCGCTCGATCGCTTCCAGGCTTCTAAGGGAGCATCGCATCGTGAAAACGCATTGGAGCAACTCGCCAACTTATGGAACGAACTCAGCTCCTTCGACGCAGCCCTTTCCAAGGGGATTCACGATCAATCGAAGCTGGTTTCCCAAATCGACGGTGGTTCGATCAACAAGGAAGAGATCGAAGAATGGATACGAGAAACAATGCTCAATCGTCGGCTCGTCTCGTCCCTCGTCGGAAAAGCTAAGAGGGAGTTGGCGGAACTTCCCGAATCGGAGTCAAAAAAGGAATCAGAGTCCGAGGAACGGTCGTCGCGACGTATCGGTTTGGAGAAAGGAATCGAGCTAGCTCCCTTGGCGGCGAAGGAAATGGAGGCGAGTCTCACCGCGCTAGAAACCAACGCTCCCCAAAAAGCGTTTCAACACGCCGAAGAAGCGAAGCGAATCCTCGAAGAAATTGCTCGATCGATGCCACCACCCGAGAACGATTCAGAATCGAATGAATCGCAACCTAAGGAATCTTCGTCGGAGAACCAGTCAGGTGATTCTCAATCGAACGAGTCCAAATCCGAAAACTCGGACTCTAGTAGCTCTGAACCGAATAACTCGGATTCCAGTAATTCCGAGAAGCCAACGAAGTCCGAAGATTCACCGAATTCCGAGTCGCCCAAGGAACCCGAGTCGTCTAAGGAGGATGCCTCGGAAGAGAAGCCTTCTAGTAAGGAGTCCGGTGAGGAGGAGGTAAAAGAGCAACCCACTGAGGCTAACCCATCCGATTCCGAAGGAGAAAAGAAAGAAGAGAAGGGAGAGCAGAAGGAGGCTGCTTCTCAAAAGGAAGGAGAGAAAGAGGATACTGGATCCGAGGGAGCTGGATCCGAGGAAGCAGGAGTGGAGAAGAATAGGCTTAAGGATGGAACGGTTGTGGAAGAAGGAGTTCTATCGAAAGATAAGTTGGAACAACTTCTCCGAAGAGTTCGGGAGCGGGAGGCTGCGAAGCGACTTCGAGATAAGCGATTGCGTGAGCAATCGTACGGACGACCTCGTGTAGAGAAGGATTGGTAACCGATGGAGAAGAACTTGGGTTTAATGGCGCGAAGCGGCGCTAAGAAACTGTCTCGAAATAACTTCCGTTTTTTAGTCTCGGTACGCGCCCCGTTTTATTTCTTCGCTCCCCTCGCCCCGCTTCGGGGAGAGGGGTTGGGGGTGAGGGGTAGAATCGCTAGAAACGTCGAACGGATTTTGGCTCAATCCTTTATTCGTACTCAGCGCAGCGGTACTCGTACTCGAGATTCGAGCACGAGCACGAGCACGAAAAGAGGGGAACGCCTTCTAGGATGCCGAAGCGTCTGGAGGAGGGCGAGCCCCCATCCAGCCGGAGGCCAGCAGCGGAGCGTGAAGTACAAAGTTTCCGACGAGGTTTTTGTTACTAGCACTTCTACCCCTCACCCCCAGCCCCTCTCCCCTAAAAGGGGCGAG
>CAYMXM010000188.1:0-8854 GCA_964394065.1 uncultured Pirellula sp.
ACTTCAACCCCTCACCCCCGGCCCCTCTCCCCTAAAAGGGGCGAGGGGAGCAGAGATCGTAAAGCGCGGTACGTTCTAGGGCGCCAAAGCGGTGTCCGACGGGGACGAGCCCCGGTCGGACGATAACGGCGGCTACGGAATAAAAAGGCCGTGATGTTTAGGCTTTCCCGGCATTCATCGTAGTTGTCCACGCCCATCGCTTCGCTCTGAGCGTGCCACCCTTTGTTACTACTTCGGCGTTACTACTCTGGCCAAGCAGCGATTGGGCTGCCGTCGGGGGCTTTTCCTTCGCCAGGTTTTTTTGTTCCGCGAAGGCTCGCGACGTAGACTGAGACGAGAATGAGATCGTTCGGATGTTGAAACCGTGTGCTCCAGCCAGGCATCGCACCACCAGCAACCCCGTCCCCGATGACCTTCACGATATCGGGTAGGGTCTTGATGTGCTTAAAGTTCTCGTCGCACAAGTTCGGTCCGACGTTGCCACTCCCATCCGCTCCATGGCAGGAAACACAGTTCGCTTTGAAGATCGCTTCGCCCACGCCGACCCATTTCGGCTCTTTGAGGTACTTCGCCATCGTTGCCTCGTCCCCGGCCAGTTCACCGATTTCGGCATACTGCTTCTTTGTGTTCGCATTCAGCTCGTTCGTGTACTGATCCGCGATCGATCGCCCTGGCGTACCGTTGTGGAAGTACATCACGTAGAGGGGAGAAAAGACAATCGAGCCCCAGAAGAGCCACTTCCACCATGCGGGGAGTGGATTGTCGTACTCAACGATGCCGTCGTAGGTGTGTGTGCCAGTTTCTGATTCGTTAGGTAAATTCATTCTTCCGAGTCTCCCTTTCTCGGGTCGACGACATGGTCATGGATGGGGATGCTGCTGAACTTTTCGATCGCGTCTGGTCGCAATCGAAATGCTCCCCAGATGATGGCGAGGAAACTAAGCGCGAACATGACGACCGCGATCTCATCAAAGGTCGAGTAATCGAGTCGGGATACAACGTCTTTAATCATTGATTCCTCTTAGCCTGCTTCATTGGTGGTAGGTGCGGCCTCTGCCGGTGCCTCGGTCTCGCTTGTAGGGGCAGGTTGTTCACCAACTCCCTCGGTTTTTTCATCGACCGTGGCAAAGAGATCGGTCCCCAAACGCTGCAAGTAAGCGATGAGTGCCATCGCTTGCGTATCCTTGATCAATTCTCCTTCGTAGAGAACTGGACCACCTTGAGCGATGATCTCGGCGGCGATCACCTCGGCTTGCCGTTTCGCGATCTCAATCGATCCCTCAAGCTCACTCTCTGTGTAAGGAGCATTCAAGTAAGCAGCTGCTTTGACTCGAGGAGGGATTCCGTTGTAATTCAACTTCTCGGTAAGAAGGTGCTTGTAGGATGGCATGATCGAACCGTGCGAGGTGCTTTCAGGATCCTCCAAGTGAGCCCAATGCCAGAAGCTACTTTGCTTTCCACCTTCACGTGCCAAATCGGGACCGATTCGACGCGATCCCCATTGGAAGGGACGATCGTAGATGAACTCACCCGCCTTGCTGTAATCCCCGTAACGCTGCGTTTCAGCAACCATCGGTCGAATCATCTGGGAGTGGCAGTTGTAACACCCCTCCGCGACATAGATGTCACGTCCGGCCAACTCCAACGGCGTATAAGGCTTCACCGTGGAAATCGTCGGGATGTTGCTTCGGATCAAAAACATCGGAACCGCTTCGAACAAGCTCGCGATGATCACCGCTAAGGTGGTAAGAATCGTAAACTTCACCGGAAGCCTTTCCCACTTTCGGTGCCAATCCATCTTCGCAACCTTCTCGATCGCAACCGCAGTATCGAGGACAGGACCCCCGGCCAGCGTTGCCCCAGGCAACGGAGCGTCCGTGTATCTCTTTGAAAGGCGCGGAGCCGTGATGACAGGAACCTCATACTTCGAAGGGCGATTGAGCCACGTCATCAACGCGTTGATTGCGAGCATCACCATCCCGAGGATGAAGAGTGCTCCTCCTAGAACCCGTACCCACCAGAAAGGAACGCTTGCGGTCACCGACTCGACGAAGACCGGATATTGCAATCGTCCCAGTTCATCCATCGCTCTCCACATGAGCCCTTGGGTAATCCCAGCGATGTAAATCGGGACGATGTAAAGAAGGATGCCGATCGTTCCGACCCAGAAGTGCCACTCAGCAAGGTTCTTGCTCCAGAGCTTCGTCTGGAAGAGCCTTGGAAGAAGCCAATAGATCATTCCAAACGTCATGAACCCATTCCAACCGAGCGCCCCAGCATGCACGTGGGCAATCGTCCAGTCGGTGTAGTGAGAGAGTGCGTTGACACTCTTCACCGACAGGAGGGGACCTTCGAAAGTCGCCATCCCATAGAAGGTGATCCCGACGACAAAGAATTTCAGAACGGGATCGGAAGTGACTTTGTGCCAAGCTCCCCGGAGGGTTAACAACCCGTTGATCATCCCCCCCCAAGATGGCATCCATAGCATGACGCTAAAGAGCATCCCAAAGGTGCTCGCCCACTCAGGAAGGGCCGTATAGTGCAAGTGGTGAGGCCCCGCCCAAATGTAGATGAAGACGAGGGACCAAAAGTGAATGATACTCAACTTGTAACTGAAAACCGGTCGCTCCGCAGCCTTCGGCAGGAAGTAATACATCAGCCCAAGAAAGGGGGTCGTCAAGAAAAACGCCACCGCGTTGTGACCATACCACCATTGCATCAAGGCATCTTGAACCCCGGCGTAAACCGAGTAGCTCTTCGCCAAACCGATCGGAACGACGAGGTTGTTGAAGACGTGCAACACGGTGACCGTGACGATCGTCGCAATGTAGAACCAAAGAGCGACGTACATGTGTCGCTCTCGTCGATGAATCAACGTCATGAAAAAATTGACGCCGAAGAAAAGGAGCCAAACGACCGCGATCGCGATGTCGATTGGCCACTCCAACTCCGCGTACTCTTTGCTTTGCGTGATTCCCAGGGGAAGAGTTATCACGGCGGAAACGATGATCGCTTGCCAACCCCAGAAATGCAAACGGCTTAATGCATCACTCCACATCCTGCATTTGCAAAGACGCTGCGTACTGTAGTAGACCGCTGCGAAAATGGCGTTCCCTGCGAAAGCGAAGATCGCTGCGTTGGTGTGCAGGGGGCGAAGCCGGCTGAAGGAGAACATCGCGCTGTACTTCGGATCCATCCAATACCAAAGATTGGGGAGGACCAATAGGATCGCAACCAGCAATCCAACCACGGTGGCGATGATCCCCCATAGAATCGTCGCCGTCATAAACATGCGGACAATCCCATCGTCATAACTAAACGATTCAAGGGCTTCCGTTTCTTGGGGGGAGGCGTAGCGACTCGATTCGCTCGGAGATGCCGCGCTGTTGGGGTGCGGCTGTTCAGCTAGGGACATGGTTCATTTCGTGATCGGAAAAAACTTACCAAAAAACAATTGGTCTCCCTCCATTCGCAATCGACGTGCCACCGGCTGAGAACAGAATGTCGCAAGTCGAAGATTGCATTCTCCTCTGGGGGGGGACTCCCGAGGAAGGCTTGGAGGTCGAAGGCTACAGCATAGGAGATAATGCCAGTCTCGAAAGCCCCTGGAGGGGATGTACGGATTGTCGCAAGGGAGAATTCTCACCGTTCGAGTCACACATCTCGCAAGCCTGACACATTTCCGCACGCTAGTGATTTTTCGGTTGTGTCAAAACGGCGCATAGATGGGGGGATGCGAAGCGTCCCCCCAATCACAACCCGACGCTATCCCTCGCTTACGCCTCGGGTTGTGATGGAAACGATGATTGGCTCGCTATTTCGATCTAAGATGGAAGCAGCGGCAACTTCACACACCTTCGCAACTCCGGGGCGAGACGCCCGGGCCACGACTAAAATGAAACTGGAATAACATTTGCTTACCCATTCCCCTCCTCTCCCCTCCCCTTACACCTTACACCTTAGCTTCTCATGCCACTGTCCGCGTTAACCGTTCCGATCGACCTGCTGCTGGTGGACGATGAGCCCGATTTTCTCGAACCGGCGTGCCGGTTCTTTCACAGGCAGGGGTACCGAGTCGTCGCAGCCTCAAATGCAGAGCAAGCGCTGACGGCGCAAGGCGTGCAGCACTTCCATGTTGCGATCATCGACCAGAACATGCCGGGAATGAACGGGCTCGATCTTTTGTCTAGGCTCAGTGGCGAAGATCCTGATTTAAAGGTGATCGTCCTCACTGGAGGGGGATCGATCGACTCGGCCGTGGAAGCGATGAAGCGAGGGGCGAACGATTATTTATCGAAGCCGTTCGGTTTGGATGAGCTCGACACGATCGTCCGGCGCGTTGCGAAATCGGTCCGCTTGGAGCGAGAAAATCACCATTTGAAACGGCAGTTGGCGGCGCAGGAGTCGAATAAGCCACTCGTGGGAGAATCGCCAGGGCTTCACGAGGTCCGTCGATTGATCGGGCGAATTGCGCCAAGCGATAAGCCGGTTCTGATCTTGGGTGAGAGTGGGACAGGGAAAGAACTCGTCGCACGAAGCATCCATCAGCAGAGCCTCCTCGCGGACAAGCCCCTCGTTGTCATCAATTGCGCTGCACTTCCCGAGTCTCTTTTGGAAAGCGAACTCTTCGGGCACGAAAAAGGGGCCTTCACAGGGGCAGTCGATTCCAAGCCCGGGCTCTTTGAAATCGCCGACGGTGGAACTCTTTTCATCGACGAGTTCGGAGAGTTGGCTGGTGGCTTGCAGGCCAAGCTTCTGCGAGTGCTCGAGGATGGATCGATGCGCCGGATCGGTTCGACGAAGGAACGAAAAGTGAAGGTTCGTTTGATCGCTGCAACCAATCGAGATCTCAACCAGGAGGTAGCCGAGGGGCGATTCCGAGAAGATCTTTATTACCGCGTGAATGTTCTGTCGATCCAGATTCCACCTCTTCGAGATCGGCTGGAGGATATCCCACTCTTAGTTCGCCATTTTCTCGGAAACGATTGGAAGGTTGGACCGGAGGTCGAGATGCTCTTCCGCGCCTATCGTTGGCCGGGGAATGTGCGGCAACTGATCAACGCGTTGGAGCGGGCCAAGATCCTGTCGGATGGTCACGATATTTTGAAGGAAAATCTCCCCATCGAAATCAGAAGAGGAGCCCACGTGGATCGGGAAGCTCCCGAGACCTCGACTCCCCAAGTAGGAGACGCAGTCCCCCTAGAATTCCTTTCCCATCGGCACGTGCTAGAAGTCCTCCGCCGCAATCACGGAAACAAAACCAAAGCAGCCAAAGAGCTCGGCATCGCCCGCCGAAGCCTCTATCGAATCCTAGACAACGTCGCCGCAAAAGAAGCCCGAAGCGAATCCACGTCTCACGAATTGGATCTCTGCTCCCCTCGCCCCGCTTCGGAGAGAGGGGCTGGGGGGTGAGAGGTAACGCCATTAAGCCTTTTTCCAGTCCTGTCAACAATCTGCGATATCCGCGAAATCTGTGGATAAGATTTTTAATCCGCTGATTTCGCCGATTAACACAGATTAGTGGGTAGGGGTGTGAAGTTTGGGTGAGAACATACATGACTTTGAAAAGCGTTCCTAACGAAGCGGAGTGGCGGAGTGTTTACTGGTGTTTGGATATTCCGTATGCATACGAGCATTTTTTCGGAAAGACATTGCCAGAAGCAATTCAACTCTTCGAAGAGAACGCGCTCAACTACGTAGAAGACTTGACGTGTATGCCGACTCCCTGCCTTGACTACTATATCGATGCCTACATTACCTACTTACTTTCTGAAAGTAGCCAAGGAGATTCGGATGGTGCATCCTGTTTTTATGGCCTAATCGAGTGTCGCCACGAAGATATCCAAACATTTTCAGAGGCGACTATTGAACAAGTACGGAAAGTCTTGCAACGGCTAGCATCCCATCAAGATTGGTACGAGGCTTCTCCTGATATCTATGGCGACTTCGAAAGAAAATCGATGCGAACGCTTGAGCTATTGAGGTAGCAGGCAGGCATGGTGTTTGGGCTGTTTGCCGAAGCGTAAGCGAGGCCCGAAAATCACAACCCGTGGCGTAAGCGAGGGGAGCAAAACTTAACTATTTCGGTTTTAACTCTGCGAACCTCTGCGTCCCCTGCGGTTAAACGGAAGTTATTTCGGATAGAGCTCCTAACTACGCTTCCGGTGTGTGTTGCGCGGTCGCTTTTGGGGCAGAGGAGATCACAATGGAAAAGTTGCTTGGTGTGCTAAATGGGGCCGAGTTGGAGACGCGACCGCTTCACACACCCTACGACTCTTGCGCTTCACACACCATACGGTTTTTGCGTTCCATATACCTTACGGCTCTTCGAAAAACTCGACTTGTCCGGTTCCGACGTCGTAGAGGGCGCCTACTAGGAGGACCTTTCCGGAGCTGATGAGTTCGCGGAGTTTCGAGCTTCGGTCGATGATCGATCGCATGCTGTTCCGAACATTCTTGCGAGTGATGTCCTCGAGGACTTTCTGTTTGTTCGATTCGTCCATCACATCAAAGCAATTGCAGTTTTGCGGTTCGATCGATTTCTGAATCTCCTCCACGAGAACATCCAGGTTTTCACATCCGGTTGCTTCGACTGCAGATTTCTTATCGATCGCGAGTCGAAGGCTTGAATTGACCGCCCCGCACTGGGTGTGTCCCATCACGACGATCAACTTGGCTCCCGCCACGGCCGCCGCGTATTCAATGCTCCCGATGACCTTCTCACGCGCGATGTTCCCCGCGACTCGGGTCGTGAAGATATCGCCGATCCCCAAGTCGAAAATCAACTCGGTCGGAGTTCGAGAATCGATACAGGTGAGGACGACGGCTAGAGGATGCTGTGCCGTGCAGGTTCCGGAGATCTGAATCCCTAAATCGCGGGTGATCCGATTGCCCGAGCGAAACCGCTCGTTCCCTACCTTGAGGACGTTCAACACATCATCGGGGGTAAGGCGAGTCTGTAGCTCTTTGGTCGTGACCTGCGGGTAATTGATCTCATTCGTCAATCCAAACTTCGGCCGAAATCCTTTCGTGCTCACCGTGACGCCGTGTACCGGTGCTGCCTTATCCCGGAAATCTCGAATCAAGCTGATGATGTCGGGATCGATGTACTCCGTGCTCGACCCGTTGATCAAAACGTGGGTCCCCGGGGTGACCCCGTACAGAGTGTTCTCAAGAGCGGCTCGGTTCAAGAAGCTGACCTGGCTCGCAAGTTGAATGTGCAATACATCCCCCTCGATCTGCTTCTCCAGAACGTTCCGAATCGGGCTTCGAAGGTTGCTGAAGAGAATGAACGTAATGCTCACAGCGAGTCCGATGAGAATTCCGATCAGCAAATCGGTGAAGACGATCGCAATCAACGTTACAAAGAACGGAATCGCTTGATAGCGTCCCTCTTTGATCATCTGCTGGAACAATTTCCAATTCGCCAGCTTTGCACCTGTCACGATCAAGATCGCGGCCAAGCATGCCAACGGAATACGATTGAGCAACGCGGGGACCAAGAGGACCGCACCGAGCAAGAAGACACCGTGAAGGATGGCCGAAGATTTAGTCTTCGCTCCAGCGTTCAAGTTCACCGAACTTCGTACCACGACCGAAGTGACAGGAAGCCCGCCGATCAAACCGCAGGTGATGTTCCCCACCCCTTGCGCGACGAGCTCTCGGTTGGGAGGAGAGCGTCGCTGCTGAGGATCGAGCTTATCGACCGCCTCCAGGTTGAGGAGCGTTTCTAAGGATGCAACTACGGCGATCGTGATAGCACCGATGTAGACGCTTGTGCTCGTGATCGCCGACCAATTCGGGAATTTAAAGAACTGGGTGAAACTGTTCCAGTCCGTGGCGACCGGAACCCCGACGAGGTGCGATGGACCGATCACCCATCGTGCCCCAAAAGTACGAAGGATTTCAGAAATCCCTAACCCCAGAATGACCACAACCACAGAGGAAGGAACCAGACTCTTCTTCAGTCGGGGGATCTTGTCCCAGATTATGAGAAAAGCGAGACAGGTCAATCCGACGATCACCGCCCCCGGATGGAAGGTTCCGCTGAAGATTTTGAAGATCTCGGAGAAGGTATTCTCGTGGTCCTTCTGGATGAACGAAAAATCTCCTTCCGGGTCCGCATCATGCCCCAGCAAGTGAGGAATCTGCTTGAGAATGAGAATGACGCCAATCGCGGCTAACAAACCTTTGATCACTGAAGACGGAAAAAAAGCGGAGAGTGCCCCCGCTTTAAGAATTCCTAAGGTGATTTGGATTACCCCTGCTAACACCACGGCAAGGAGGAAGGTCTCGAAGGACCCAAGGCCGCTAATCTGCGCGGCCACGATCGCCGTGAGCCCCGCCGCCGGACCGCTGACACTACTATGAGATCCGCTTATGAGGCCGACAACGAGCCCTCCGACGATCCCCGAGATAATCCCGGAGATAAGAGGTGCTCCAGAGGCAAATGCGATCCCCAAACAGAGGGGAAGCGCGACAAAGAAAACAACAATACCTGCGATTGTATCCTGACGAATCGTAGACAATAGCTTCATACGGTTTGCTTATAGTAAGGCTCAACGGAAAGTTTTCTGAACGAAATGGACGTTAAAGGCTGCAAAGCGGTCTCGGTGGAAAGCACGATTGGAGCAATGCTTACCCGCTTAGCTGGTCGGGTGGATAACCTCCAATTCGCAAAAAAGTTTCTAAAAGTTCATTGGGGGGGGGAAGAACCACGAATCGAACGAATCATTACGAATGAGGTTGGAGGGGTGAGGCTTGAGACTTGAGGAAGAGAGGGCTCCGCCGTAGCCTAGTCAGGCGCATCGGAATTAAGGGGCGGACGCTTCGCGTCCGCCCCTTAATTCCGATG
>CAYMXM010000189.1:0-4872 GCA_964394065.1 uncultured Pirellula sp.
ACCTCACACCTCACACCTCACACCTCACACCTCACACCTCACACCTCACACCTCAAACTTCAAACTTCAAACTTCAAACTTCAAACTTTAGCCTCACCCCAACACCTCCTTAATCACGTGTCCATGCACATCGGTCAAGCGTCGATTGGCACCGTTGTGATAGTAGGTCAGTTTCTCATGATCGATTCCCAATAGGTGAAGAACCGTTGCGTAGAAATCATAGACCGTAGTGATATCGACAGCAGCTCTACGTCCGAACTCATCGGTCGCGCCGTAGCTTACACCGGGGCGCACACCAGCTCCCATCATCCAAGTCGTAAATGCATCGGGGTTGTGATCGCGGCCACTCGTTCCTGCTTGATGGGTCGGCATCCGTCCGAACTCGGTGCACCAGATTACGAGAACGTCATCGAGCATTCCCCGTTGCTTGAGATCGCTTAACAAGGCCGCCGTCGGCTGGTCGAAGATGGAGATATGGCGTTCGTAGTCCGCTTTGAGGGTCTTGTGAGCATCCCAATTGAGAAGTCCATCGACGGCGCTAGCTCGAGAAGCACAGTAAAGACTCACGTAGCGAACTCCCTGTTCGAGCAATCGTCGACTCAAAAGGCAATTCTGTGCGTAGGAGGCTTTCAACTTGTTGGGATCGTTCGTGCCGTACATTGCATGAATATGTTCCGGCTCTTTGGATAGATCGGTCACCTCCGGTGCCGCCAGCTGCATTCGAGCCGCTAGCTCGTAGGAAGCCATCCGAGCGATCAGCTCATCCCGATCTTGTCGCAGCTTGGCATGGTCTTGATTGAGAGTGGAGAGAAAGTGTCGTGTCCCTTTCTCGGCTTCGGAGGAGATGGAGCGAGGCGTTTCCAAGTTGCGAAGCATCTGTTGCGTAGAGAGAGGAACGCCTTGGTATCGCGCGGGCAAGAACCCGTTTCCCCAGTTGGCCTTCCCATTGGGTGGCTCCCCTCGAACGTCCTGGATGGAGACGAAGGTTGGCAAATTATCGTTCATCGAGCCGAGTGCAAGGCTGATCCAAGCTCCCGCGGTAGGAAACCCTTCCCGCGTGAAGCAGGTGTTCATGAAGATGCATCCCGGACCATGCGTGTTGGTTCGGGAGGTCATGCTATGGATGAAGGCGATGTCATCGACATGGTGTCCCATCTCCTGAAGCATCGACGAAATCGATTTCCCTGATTCTCCGCGTGGAGTGAACCTCCAAGGAGACTTCATCAGATTCCCGTTGGTCCCCTGGAAGGTGACTTCCGCAGGCCCCGGCATCGGTTTTCCATCCCATTTTTCCAGCTCCGGCTTATGGTCCCAGAGGTCGATATGGGACGCGGCTCCTGGACAAAAGATCTGGAGAACTTGTTTCGCTTTCGGGGGATGGGAAAGGAGAGGAGAAGCGATCGCAAGTGGAGAGGAATCCAAATTGGATAACGCGATCCCTGCCAACCCTGTCCCCATCGTTTGCAAAAAGTCGCGTCGTTGAAACATGGAAGGGGGGGGGAAGTTTGAAGTTTGAAAGGGAGTGTAGCTTAGCGCTTCAGGTATCTGCTCCCCTCGCCCCTTTTAGGGGAGAGGGGCTGGGGGTGAGGGGTAGAATCGCTAGAAACAATTGCCTGAGTTACGTGCCGTAGGGTGTGTGAAGTGGTCGCCCTTCCCCATCCCAAATCCGACTAGCTTGCCACTACTGATTCCATCGTAACCACCAATGCGTTCAAAAGCGACCACGCCTTATCTGGAAACCTACCAAACGTCGGTAAACAGGTAAAGCAAACGCTTCCCCCGTTCACCTCCAATTCTAGCGGCTATGTCATTCAGCATTGATCTATAGACGCGACCTAACTCCTTTTGCATGGTCTTTGAAAGATCGGTCGCGGATTGATTGAACAATATCCACTCATTTTCTTTCAACTCCAAGTATGGCTGGAGTTTTCGATTCATAGAAAAGGTGATCGGATCGGATTCGATTCGATTCCGAGCAATCAGACGCCCTATCGCTAATTTTTGCTCGTTGGTTAGAATTTTTGCTAACTTCAATGCTCCTACTCGATTTCTTTGAGCCTGTTTTTCAAATTCCTGATTAAGCAGGGAATGAGTTCTGTTTCTAGGCTCCTCCAGAAAACTCTCAAGCATTCGCTCGGACCTTTGATGTTCTTCATACAGATTGTCGCATAAAACGCGTTGCTCCTTGCTTAATTGAACAACTTCCGCAACTGCCTTTTCGTCACTGACAAGATACCCTAAAATCCCAAAGGATTTCGCCTCCTCTGGGAAAGGGATCTCGTTGGCGTCGACATCATTTCTGACCTCGCTTTCTGGGTAGTACGTTTTTCCAAGAAGTTGAGCCATTTTCGACTGGGCGTGCGGTGGTAAGACAGCTAACATCTCTCCAATTTGCTTTGTTCGTATCTCCTTAACCAGATGAAGGTTGTCGTCGTAGGTCTTATCCACTTCGCGTTTAAAATTGACCGCGTCACTCTCAAGATCACAAAAACGCAATACGGAATCTGAGGGCAATACTAATCTGAACTGGTTGGCAAAGCGGATCTCCACAACTAATTGCCTCATCTTTCCTATCTGAAAATCAGTAAGAATATCATCGACGAAGCGTCGTGTAGTTTTGTCTAGATCCATAAACCGATCGGACGATGACGAGAAAGTGATTTCCCGCCTTACTTTAGCGAATTCTCTTGTTGCGGTCCTGGCCTTGAGCAACTCAAGTTGCGAAGTATTTAGACCGATAGCTTGTTGTAAAAATTCGTTTGTGCGCAACTCTTCGATAAGCGAAGCGACTGAAAGGTCTGCGCCCCCTAAAGAACGTGTCGGCGATTCGGCAATACCAGTGGATGCGTTTAAAAAAGCGATGCAAAACAGTCCTAGGATAATTCGTTGCATAGGATCACTCGAAAAAACGCCGGCGCATTACAATGTCGGGAAAACAGAATCAATGTATTCTTGACTTAGCTCTTCAACGTAGGAACTAAGCGGAAGATCTTCGCTGTAGTAGTGGTCCCAAGGGGATCTGGCAAGTTGCAACATTAACCATGCGTCAGTTACCCCGTCTCCCAAACCTCCTATTGGAGGTGCGTTAAAAAACTCTTCGTCTTGATGACCATAACTGCGAGTGTAATCGTCGTCTCCAATGGTGACAGCTATATCAATCTGAACCCCTTCTGAATCAGGCTCGTAATCCTCTCCTTCACCATGTCCTGGAATTATAAAATGTTTAAAATCAAACTCTAGATTCCCCATATGTGCCACATAAACCACAGGGATCGGTCCTGCTAGGTTTACTTGATGTATTTTCGAAGTGCTCTGTACGTGAGACTTGGAAATCACGTCATCTTGGGGGTCAAGTCTCTTAGAAACTTCAACCGAGAAAAAATCCTCCCAGTCCCTCGCGGCCTTGTTTTCAATATCCATACTTTTGAAATTAACATACTTATGTTCCCAGTCATCGCTTATGACACTTCCTGACTCAGATATGTACTCTCGAATTACCAATCTGCGATAGCCGGTTATAGACTTAAGCACCTCGGTTCCAAACAATGGTTCGATTTTCGTCCAGGTGTATTTTTCTATCTGTCGTAACTCATACTCACAAGTTAATTCTGGCAGTCCGTTGTTATTAGAATCACCAGATACTTCAGTCCACGTTTCAGAGGATTGGCCGCGGACCAGTCCTCACCCATCATCGTTGGTCGTTGCAGCATGCTTGAAGTAGCGAGGGGAATTAAAACTGCCGTCTCCACCCCATATGCCTGTTGCAGAAACCGGAGGCGCTGTCAAGACACAGGTCGCGACCATAAAGGCAACGAGACTCAAGTACCAGGGCAATCGCACAATGCGGTTTCTATCATGTACTTGCATATGGGTGGTACTCCTTGCTTGAGAAATGTAGAAAATCATAATGTTTTGACCCCAAAAAGTATGGCTTAAAAAGGTGGGTATAAAAATGTTGGAACAAGCCGACGCTGTTGTTCATCTGTCGAACCGTCATTGGTTTTTTGCGATTACCGGCGTTACCCCGCAGCAGCACTTTGCCGTGACAGCGTCGACGCTGAATTCGTGCTGTTCGTTCGGTAAGTTGTGCCCGAACTCGCGATAGAGCAAGCTTGGCTGAACACCGTTGTTGTTCTGGTATTTATCGCTGCAGTATTCCCGGACACTTCCTGTCAGTTCATGAAAATGGATCTGGCAGATGCGGAGCCCAGCGTAGATTCGGATCGGTTGGACCGCAAACATCTCTAGCGTCCAGTGACCGCAGAAACCGACATCTCCGAATCCAGAGGCGCAGTGAACGAATAGTCCTAGCCGTGCGATAGAAGTTCGACCGGCGAGCATCGGGACCAAGTTATGGGTCTCGGTATATTCGACGGTGCGCCCCAGATAGATCTGCCCGGGGCTGATGATGATTCCCTCTTCCGGAATCTGAATCCGCCGAAAGCGATTCGGATGCTTTGCGTCGAGAACGACCTCTTCGTAAACGAGGAGCTCGTGATGGAGGGTAAGATTGTAGCTGTTCGGGTTCAGGCAATCTTCTTGGAAGGGAGTGATCCTCACGTCCTTCCCTAATCGACTACGTATCTCGTCTCCAGATAGAACCATCGCATTCGCTCCAGGAACCGTGCCGCAACCATCGGCAAAGTGAAAACAATCCAACGGGATGGTTCTAGGATACCAGGAATAAGGGACCATGAACTACCGTTTCCGAAAGTTTTCCGGAAGAATCCGCGCAATTCGAGGAGGCTGGCCTCGTTGCGTTAAGCTTCTCTTCCTGCCTGCCTTCCCAATTGGACAAGATTTTCAGGATGGGCAGGATTGGAGATAGCGAGAATTGCATCATCCTGCAAATTTTGTAAATCCTGTCCAAAA
>CAYMXM010000189.1:4972-8848 GCA_964394065.1 uncultured Pirellula sp.
CGGCTGCGGAGTTCGTTATCGATTTCGACCCGATGTTTCGAGGATTTGATATGCACGACCTCTCCAGAATGCAATCGCAACGCAAAGAGAACGTCCCGAGGGCCTGGGTAACCACGAAGGATCTCACGGATCTTGTCCATCACGTCCAGATCATGACGATTCTGGTCGTACAAGATATGGATCCCCGTTGTGAACTTCGTGTCCGCTTCGGAGATGGGAATCAGTTCGTTCACGATAAAATTCACCTCGTCCCCCTCCCCTCGCTTGTCGACAGTCCCCCGTGCTAATACAACCGCATCATGCTGGATCAACTCACCGTATTGCTCAAAGTCATTCGGCCAACAAATGCCTCGCACGTATCCATCCATATCTTCCAAATCAAAGTTCGCATACTTCGACGAAGAGCCTGGCTTGGGATTCTTGGTATAGGCGATCTTGATCGACGAGATCATCCCACCCATCAAAGCTTCATCTCGGTGCTTCGCATTCTTAATCGTCGCCGAAGTGTGCGAACAAAAGGCTTGAAGAGTCGATGCGTACTCGGAGAGTGGATGCGCGCTTAAATAGTAGCCGAGGACTTCCTTTTCCATCGCCAGCTTCTCTCGCTCTGGAAACTCGGGAACATCCGGGAGGACAACTGGAGCTTCTTCCTCGACCTCTACCACTTCATCGAACAAGCTCATCTGTCCGCTCTTCTTATCCTTGAGCTTCGCCGCTCCTCCTTGAATCGCTTTCTCGATCACCGCCATCAACTGAGCGCGGCGCGCACCAAAGGAATCCATCGCCCCCGCTTTGATGAGGGATTCGATCGTCGACTTCCCGCAGGAAGCCGCGTCGACTCGTTCGCAGAATTCGAAGATGTTTTTGAACGGCCCATTCTTCTTGCGCTCCGCTGCGATGGCGTCGGCGGCAGAGGCCCCGCAACCTTTGATCGCTGAGAGTCCGAAGTGGATCTTGTCGTCCGACACGCTGAAGTCGGCTTGGCAGCTGTTCACACTCGGGGCCTCGACCGTGATCCCCATCCGCTGGCAATCTTCGATATGCTCGACCAACCCGTCCTTCCGCTTGAAATTCCGGTTGGGGATATCGCCAGTCAACAACGCAGCCATGAATTCCACTTTGTAGTGGGTTTTTAAGAACGCGGTTTGATAAGCGACGAGTGCATAGGCTGTCGAGTGGCTCTTGTTGAAGCCGTAACCAGCGAACTTGAGGATCATGTCCCAGAAGTCTTGAGCTTCTTTCTGGGTAAGCCCTTTCTCCACGCACCCTTGCAGGAACTTTTCCGCGTTGGCAGCGATCAACTCTTCCTTCTTCTTGCTGATCGCCTTGATGCAGGTGTAGGCTTTGGCCAGCTCAATCCCTCCGAGCCGGTTGAGAATCCGCATGACCTGTTCTTGATAGACCATGACCCCGTTGGTTTCTTCCAGAATCTCCTTGAGAACCGGGTGGATGTAGGTCGCTTCCTTTTTCTTCAGTTTGACGGCGACATATTCGTCGACCATCCCACCTTCGAGAGGTCCAGGTCGGTAGAGGGCGTTGGTTGCGATGATGTCGTGGAATCGGTCTGGCTTCATCCGTTGGAGAAGATCCCGAATCCCACCCGACTCCAGCTGAAACACTCCCTTCGTTTCACCGCGCTTCAGGAGCTCGAAAGTCTCTCTATCGTCGAGAGGGAAATCGAGTGGATCGATCCGAACCCCGCGCGTTTGTTGGATGATGTTGACCGACTTGGAAAGGATCGTCAAGTTTCGGAGCCCGAGGAAGTCCATCTTCAAGAGCCCGGCCGCTTCGACGTCTCCCATCGACCACTGGGTGATGATGTCTTCCTTACCGGAGACTCGCATCAACGGGACATACTCGGTGAGTGGTTTATCGGCGATCACCACGGCGGCGGCGTGGGTACCGATGTTTCTCGCCATCCCCTCGATGCGCATTGCGAAATCGAGAAGCTCTCTTACCTCGGTGTCGGTATCGTAGAGTCGCTTCAGGTCCTCGCTTTCGCTCAGCGCGTTCTGGATCGAGATCTTCGGATCGTCGGGAACCAACTCGGTCACCTGCGCGACGCGGTTCAGTGGGAGCCCCAGCGTTCGCCCCACGTCTTTGATCGCCCCCCGAGCCTTGAGGGTACCGAAGGTTCCGATTTGGGAGACGTTTGCTTCGCCATACTTCTCTTTGACGTAGCGAATGATCTCGGTGCGTCGTTCTTGGCAGAAGTCGATATCGATATCGGGGGCTTCGAGACGGCTCTCGTCGAGGAACCGCTCGAACAGCAAGTCATACTGGATCGGGCAGACGTGGGATAGATAAAGCGCATAACAAACCAGTGCACCGACGCCAGACCCCCGCGCGGTCGCAGGAACGTCGATCTCCCGCGCGTAGCGGACGAAGTCCCAAACGATCAAGAAGTAGTTCGAGAACCCGAGTTTCTGGATAACCCCTAGTTCGCGATCGAGTCGGTCTTGGACGACCTGAGCCAAAACACCATCCTTGCACATCTCGGGGGTTTTGGCATAACGTGCTTTGAGACCTTCCTCGCAGATTTCACGAAGGAACTCGTCGGCGGTTACTTCTTCTCTTGGAAGCTGATACGTGGGGAAGTTTCGTTTCCCCAATTCTAAGTCGATATCGACTGAATTGGCGATCTCTTGGGAGCGAGCGACCGCGTCGGCATGACCGGGGAAGTGCTGGTACATCTCCTCCTGCGATCGGAGATAAAACTCATCCCCCTCCATCGACATTCGGTTTCGATCGGTTCGGAATTTTCCGGTCGCGATGCAGAGGAGGACGTCTTGCACCTCGGCGTCTTCGCGGTCGACGTAGTGGGCATCGCTCGTCGCGACCAAGGGGATACCGACTCGGTTGGCAACGTCGATCGCGCCGGCCATCTGCTGGCGCTGGATCTCGAGCTTGTTGTTCATGATCTCGATGAAGAATCGATCTTCGAAGACCCTCGAGAACCACTCCGTTACTTGGATGGCATCTTGGATGGCCCCGTCGGTGTCGTATCCCTTGAGAATAGCGCGCGAGAATTCGCTGGAGACGCAGCCGCTCAAGCAGATGATTCCCTCGCTGTAACGCTCAAGGATCTCTTTGTCGATACGGGGTTTGAAGTAGAACCCTTCGAGGCTTGCCGCAGACGCAAGACGGATTAGGTTCTTGAAGCCGGTACGATTCTTCGCGAGAAGGGTCAGGTGGTAAGCGGCTTCTTTGGAGGAGGAGGCTTCCCGTTCGAATCGGCTCTTGGGAGCTACGTAGGCTTCGTAGCCCAAGATCGGGTTGATTCCGAGGTCCTTGGCTTTTTTGTAGAACTCGAGAGAGCCGTGTAGGTTGCCGTGGTCGGTCAGCGCCAGAGCCGTCATTCCATGCGATTTAGCCCGCTTGAGAAGCTTGGTGATGGGGCTGGCCCCGTCGAGCAGGCTGTAGTGGCTATGGCAATGGAGATGAACGAAGGGGCGAGTCGGCTCGGTTGCTGCGGAGGTCATTGGGGAGCTTCCATGAATTCGATACTATCGAAGCCGGCGCCCAGGATGGTCCGTTCGACTTCGTTGCGATCGAGTTCACCGGTGTAGGTGACGAGGATGACGGAGTTGTCGACCTGACCTTCATCGTTCGCTTGAGGAGCGAGCTTGACCTCTTCGATACCGGGTCGTTTTTTGAGAACCTTTTGAATTCCGTTAAAGCAACCTTCGACGCAGGTCATCGTGTTGACCTTGATTGGAATCGTATTGGTTTCGGCCATCTTTGCCTCTGGTTGGGTTTCGTGTTGAGGAGAGCATCCCGCTACTGCAATCGCCATACAGCAAGCAGATGCAACGGTCGTTAGGAATTTTCGAGGGAAAGGGAACATAAGACAAACTCGTTTGGTTCGTGTAGTTG
>CAYMXM010000190.1:0-8784 GCA_964394065.1 uncultured Pirellula sp.
ACGTGCACTCGCGACGCTGTCCCTCGCTATACGCCACGGGTTGTGATGGGGGACGCCTCGCGTCCACCCCCTACACCTTACCCAACCCTACTATTACATCGAACAGGCGCATCGATCCTTATCGATGCGTTGAGAACTTTTAGTTCTTTGGACGAAACAGCCGAAACCTTTTTCTGGTATTTGTCTTTGTCGATCACGAAAGGATGCGTCGAATGCGACTGGGAATCGGACTAATCGGTTTTGGGGTAACTCTCTCGGCTGGTCTAATGCAATCGCAACATGCGTTCGCTCAACCGCGAGGGGACAAGAACTTCTCGGTCGTCAATTACCTGGGGCGTTTTCATGGCATTGGATATAGCGACGGCTATCATGCTTGCCCGGATGGAAACTGTGGGCCTCGAGGTTCTAGTCAGGGAATAGCCAGCGGTCCGCAACTCTATGACGTACCAAGCACGGTTGCCTATCCGACGGCGAGTGCTCCCCTTTTGGTCCAAGACAATTTCCTCGGATTGCGTCAAAACAATATCCCTTCCGAGATTCGGACGACCCCTGTCTACTCGGCCCCGGTTTACTCGGGGGGCTCTCCAGGAACAAATTATTCAACCCCATCTCGCATAGGTCCGACCTACACGGTCCCACCTCCTCCGATCACCCCGGAGCCCGTGCGGCCGGTCCCTGCCGGGCCACTTTCACCGAGCGATAGCAACCCGAGGATGCGTCAATCCCCTGCCCCTTTGCCTCCTCCTATCCCAGCTCCTAACAACAGCACCTCATGGCATAGGCCAGCATCGATGAACCCGTTGGCCCCGCAGTCAGTTCCTCCTGGCACCCACTCCTTGCTTCGGCAATCGTATATCCCGCCTGCTAATTATTAAGGGGCTGGGGGGGGCGAAGCGTCCCCCATCACAACCCGTGGCGTAAGCGAGGGACAGCGCTGGCAACTAGGCATCCACCCAAGGTCTCACAGCACGCCCTTCGTGCCTCGGGGGCGTGCCGTCCGGTGTGTTACATGTTCCGACAAGGGCTACGTTCACTCGCGACGCTATCCCTCGCTTACGCCACGGGTTGTGATTTTCAACCCTCGCTTGCGCGTCGGGTTTGTACTTCTTCCGGGCGAGGCGCCCGGGCCGCGCCCTAAATCAGCTGACTTGTATCTCGGAAGTCATAGAGCTCTAGCCAGAGTCGGTCTAATTCCGCTTCTTCCATCCGTCCCAACGCTTCGAGTATCGAAGCGCGGTGATGGCGGAGAACGGCGATGGTCTGGAGTTGATGGTCGATCCCTTGTCTGGAAAAGCCCCATAGGCTTTCCAGTTCACGCTCTATTCTCATTTGCAGAACGCTTCGAAAAGCGTCAGCCTCTTCCGGGTCAGAACTTTCCCCGTATTTCTTCAGCTCCGAATCTGGAGTAAACGCGTCATACAGTTGATTCGAAACTTGGAAAAGCTCTTGGTAAAGGCGATCGATCGCAGAGTTCGCAAACTCTAGCGCGAGTTCGTTTTCGCCCCGTTGATGAAGCACCCACGCTTTGGTATCGAGAAAAGCGGGCTCCCTTCCCTTGGTTTGTTGAAGAGCCCGATCGATTTCTCGCAAAGCGGTATCCAAGTCGATCTTCGCAACCGACTTCGCATACGCAATCTGATTGTTCCGTACAGAAGACCGTTTGTTGATGGGGGGAAACAAGGCCTGCATTACCTCGACCGATTCCTTGGCAAATCCGATACTGAGAAGCCGGTTTGCAATCCTATCCGCCATCAGGATACGGTGCTCCGATTCGGGAGAGGCCTTGAGGGTTTCGACCATGTGGGAGACGAGGTTTGCGACCTCATCACGACTCGGTCCCCCTTCTCCCGAAAGAGTGCTGAGCCGAGTTTGCCAATAGTGTGCGTCCTGGACGATCGAAGCGTCTTGAGCGTAAGCCTTGTCCAATGCCGCGACCGCCGAATCTCGCTTCCCGTCTTCAAGTTCATTCGCGGCGTAGGCTAGATACCAACGTGGAAGCGCATGTTGCGTGAAATAAGCCCAGCCGACCGGAAGAACCACCAGCAAGATCGTTCCGAAAAAAATCGTAAAACGGGTGAGGAAGGAGGGATCGGAACGAGGAATCTTCGAGGTTTCCTGCAAGTTAGCGCCCCTTGTCACCTTCGGCCTCTGACTCTGGAGCCGCATTCCCCACCTTGGTCTCTTCCCCCACAGGAGCAGCGGAAGTTTCTTCCGGAGCAGGAGAGGTGGCTGGTTCCGCAGGTTGCGTGTTCGCAGGGGGAGCGTTTGGCGGGCCCTTCGTCTCAACCGGTTTTCCTGGATTCATCAAAAAGTAGGTCGTAGCTCCCAACGCAGCGATCACCGCCACTGCCACGAGCCCTTTCCCGAGCCCTTGCGAATTCTCTGGTGAAGTCATAGCGATGCCCCCGGAACGGTGTCTAAACCGAACTAAAATTTCTGAATCGATTGCCAAATGGAAGATGTCGTGAGTTGGTATTTATACCAATACCGCTAAGTTTAAGAGCGGGGGTGGCACGTCCCTGAGGAACGAAGGGCGTGGAGAAGGTCTCCAGTCGGAGAATCTACGAGCATCCACGCCCATCGCTCCGCTCTGAGCGTGCCACCCGAACGATGCTATCGCAAGGCTTAGCTTAGCGGTGTTGAGTATTTATACCGCAAAAAGAGTCGTCGACAAACCGTATAGCAGGCTTGAGGGGTGAGGCTTGAGACTTGAGGAAGAAGAGGGCTTCGCCCTTAGCTTTGACTGTAGGTCAAGGATAGGTAGCCCCGGGTAGGCAACGCTGTGAAGCATTTTTCCCAGAGAAATGCTTCTTGTCTGGATGGGGCTTGTCCCCACCAGACACCGCTTTGGCGTCCTAGCACGCGCTGCGCTTTAGAGTTCTGCTCCCCTCGCCCCTAAAAGGGGCGAGGGGAGCAGATACTAAGAGCGCAGCGCGTGCTAGGGCGCCAAAGCGGTGTCCGACGGGGACGAGCCCCGGTCGGACAAGAAACGAATCAGAGAACAAAACTTGCGCAAACTTAAATCCCCACAACGTCAACTTTTTGACAACCCAGGCCTGAGGTGGTTTATTCCTCACAACCCCTACTCTTGCCCCACAGCGCCTAGTGTGAGGGGATTCTCTCTTAATTTCGCTCAAGCTTCTCTCCACGACTCGGTTCATCGCGCACTTTAGAACAGTTTCAAAAAACCGGTTATAAGGATCGACCCGCGATGAATCCTCCGAAGCCTCACTTCTTGCTCTTCTGCGAAGGGAATCAACCCAGCGTGCAGCACGCCGTTGCGCATTCCCCTCGGAGCGCTTCGACATCTGCGGTTGCGGCCACCTCCCAAACCCAGCGATGGCGATTCGTTCTGGAGAACGTCGCTACGGGTGAGAAATTTCAAGCGAACGACCAAGAGACAGGGTGCACTCCCGATCGCGCGTCTCTCGTCGCGGTTCTCCGTGGGCTCGAAGCGTTGGAGCAACCGAGCAAGGTCACGCTTGTCACCAACAGTCGATATGTCTTTCGAGGTTTGCAGTACGGGCTGACCGAATGGCGGGAAAACGATTTCTCGTGGGAACACTTCGGTTCGGTTCAACCGATTCGAAATGCAGATGTCTGGAAACGAATCGACCGAACGCTCGCCTTCCACGAGGTCCAATGCCGTTGGATGGCCGAGGATGCGTCGACGGAGGAGGACGGGTTCAAACCGGAAACCGCTCACAGCGCGGGGCCTGATTGTGAGAAGCTCGATTGCGAGGAACTTGATTGTGACTCGGGCGTCTCACCCGAGAGTGAAACACCCCCTCAGGCGGGACGCCCGAGCCACGAGGGTCGGCGGATTCGAATCGATCCTGCACCGCAAGCGATCGTCGAGCGTCTCCCTACAACCTCCTCGGTATGCGCTCGCCCGATCTTCCGAGACACGGTCCGCAAAGACCTGGAGTCTGAAGCCCGCAACTCTGACCCCCGCAACGCCATCGCCAGCACAACAGTTACAACGGGCAAGGTCGTAGTCCCCTCGCGAGAAAGTGAAGCGATTGAGGAAACTATACCGGATGAATCCCTCGATCTCGCCGAACAACGGGAAAGGCTCGTCAAGCCTTCCAAACTGTTCTACCCGTTCGCGTTAGCATGGTCGCTCTGCAAGAGAATTCTCCTTGCGGTCTGGGATGCGACTTTGCGACTCGACGAGGAGGTGGAATCGTATTTGCGTTGCATGTTGCTTCTCGATCCGAGGCATCGCCGTCGCAAATAGAGGGCTTCGACGCGAATCGCGATCGACGTCGAGCCTTTCGCAAACTACCCGCTATTCGATATAACTTTCGGAGAAATCGTGCAAACGCTGTTATCCTTGAACTCCTTGTCCAGCATCATCGAAGGAAATGTGGCAGACCCAAGAAGTGTCTTGGGCCCTCACCCGGTCCAGGTCGGTGGACGGGATGCCGTTGCTGTGCGAGGATATTTCCCAGGATCGGAGCGAGCATGGGTGGTGGACCGATCCAATGAGGTTGTTCGCCCGATGCGAAAAATCCACCCGTCCGGTGTCTACGAGGGACTCCTCCCACAACTTGATTCTCAATCAACGAACTACAAAATCCGACTCGCCAGCCACAACGGGAATACTATTGAAATGACGGACCCTTACTCGGTACCTACGACCTTTTCCGATTTCGATCGATACCTTTTCGGGGCTGGGCAACACTGGAAGATCTACGACAAACTCGGTGCCCACGTCCGTTCGGTCGAGGATCAAGTCGGAGTGAACTTTGCCGTCTGGGCTCCCAATGCGCAAAGCGTTCAAGTGGTCGGGGACTTCAACCATTGGGACGGTCGTTCCCACGCGATGCAGAAGCAGATCCCCAGCGGTATTTGGGAACTGTTTGTTCCTAACATCGGTGCGGGACAGAAGTACAAGTTCCGCGTCCGAACTCTTCATGGCGAAGTAATCGACAAGACGGATCCCTTTGGAGTCGCAGCAGAACTGCCACCTCGCACGGCGTCGATCGTTTGTTCCCTCGATAACTACGAATGGAACGACAGTGCCTGGATGGATCGCCGTAGAAACGAAGACCAACTCGGCAAACCGATGTCGGTCTACGAAGTCCACCTCGGATCCTGGCGCAAGTGTGAGCAAGGCGTTCATGGTTGGATGAACTACCGGGATATCGCCCATCAGCTGGTTCAGTATTGCCAAGAGATGGGGTTTACCCATGTCGAGTTGATGCCTATTTCGGAACATCCGTTCACGGGATCGTGGGGCTATCAAACCGTCGGGTACTTCGCCGCGACGAGTCGCTACGGAACACCGGAAGACTTCATGTACTTCGTCGACCATTGCCACAACAACGGGATCGGAGTGATCATCGATTGGGTTCCAGCCCACTTCCCAAAGGATGGCCACGGCCTGCGACGCTTCGATGGCTCTGCCTTGTATGAACACGAAGACCCACGCCAAGGGGAACACCCCGATTGGGGAACGATGATCTTCAACTTCGGGCGAAACGAAGTGAAGAACTTCTTGATCTCCAACGCACTCTTCTGGCTCGACAAGTACCACATCGACGGACTCCGGGTCGATGCAGTAGCCTCGATGCTCTACCTGGACTACTCGCGCAACGCGGGAGAATGGATTCCCAACCAATACGGGGGGCGGGAAAACATCGAAGCCATTCACTTGCTCCGCGAGTTCAACACGCAGGCGCACGGACAGTATCCTGGGGTCCTCACCATCGCGGAAGAATCGACCGCATGGCCTGGAGTGAGCCGCCCCGTCGACGGTGGAGGACTCGGGTTCTCCCTCAAGTGGAACATGGGGTGGATGAACGACACGCTTCGATACATGAAGCACGATCCGGTCCACCGGAAGTATAGCCACGGCGAGTTGACCTTCAGCCTGATCTATGCCTTCACCGAGAACTTCGCACTCCCTCTCTCGCACGACGAAGTGGTGCACGGCAAGGGAGCTCTCATCGCGCAGATGTCGGGGGATCTCTGGCAGAAGTTTGCAAACCTCCGATTGCTCTACAGCTACATGTGGACCCATCCCGGGAAGAAACTTCTCTTCATGGGGAGCGAGTTCGCGCAGTGGCATGAATGGAACTACGACAGCCAGATCCAATGGGACCTGCTCCAATGGGACACGCATCGCGGCATGCAACAACTGGTTGCCGATCTGAACCATCTGATCCAGCGAGAACCGGCGTTGCACCAGCTCGATTTCACTTCGGACGGTTTCGATTGGATCGATTGTATGAACGCGAACGACAGCGTCCTCGGCTACATCCGAAAAGCAAAGGATCCGAACGATTTCTTGGTCGTCGCCTGCAATTTCACCCCTGTCGTCCGGAACTACCGAATGGGGGTTCCCAAGGCAGCTTTCTACCGAGAAATCTTCAATAGTGACTCCTCGCACTATGCAGGAACAAATGTCGGGAACTATCCTGGTCTCCAAGGGGATCCGTCGATCCCCCACCATGGTCGCCCCGCGTCCATCGACCTGGTCCTGCCACCGTTAGCAACGGTGGTTCTCAAACCGGAATCGTGAAGCTAAACGAGCCTCGTTAGGACCGTTGGACATCGGAATGTTAGAGGTAATCCCGAGCGACAACCAAGGTTCCCCTTCTCTTGAAGGGGAGCCCACAATCGCATGGCCTCCGAAAAAGGATCTCTTTGGAGTCCGCGTCAGTGTCACGACCTATGAGGAGCTGGTCGATTGCATCGTTGCATCAGCGAAGAGAGGAGTCCCGGCGATGGTCTCCCTCTTCTCGGTCCACTCGTTGATGACCGCGAGCAACACGCCGGCCCTCCGAGAGAAGGTCAACGAGTTTCAGGCTATTGGCCCGGATGGGCAACCCGTTCGTTGGGCCCTCAATTGGCTTCATCGCGCAGACCTTCCCGAGCGCGTCTACGGTCCGGAGACGATGCTTCGGATCTGCCGGGAAGCCGCCGCACAAGGAGTCCCCATTTATCTCTACGGAAGCACCCAAGAGGTCCTCGACAAACTGCGAGAGAACTTGGTGAAGATGTTTCCGGAGCTACTCATCGTCGGCGTTGAGTCTCCCCCCTTTCGAGACCTCACCGACGAAGAAGCCGACGCGCTTGTTGCTAGGGTCAATGGAAGTGGTGCGGGGATCTTCTTCGTAGGTCTCGGCTGCCCGAAACAAGATTACTTCGTCCGAGCCTTCGGAGATCGCTTGCGACCTGTGCAAGTCGCCGTGGGTGCTGCGTTTGATTTCCACGCAGGGACCAAACCGATGGCCCCGGCTTGGATGCAGAAACGGGGCCTAGAATGGCTCTACCGCCTCTGCTCCGAACCCCGCCGCCTCTGGAAAAGATACTTCGTAACCAACTCCCAGTATCTATGGAAACTAATGTGGGCGCTGATGAGGAGGCGTTAAGAGGGAACCACGGAAGACACGGAACACACGGAAGGTGAGGCTTAAGGGATAAGGCTTAAGGGATAAGAGGGTATCTTGTCCGACCGGGGCTTGTCCCCTTCGGACACCGCTTTGGCGCCCTAGAATTCGTTGCGCATTAGACATCTGCTCCCCTCGCCCCGCTTCGGGGAGAGGGGCTGGGGGGTAGAAGTGTTAGAGTAAATAGCCAAGTTTCTCGCTCGCTGCTCCCAACCCTATCTCTTCTTTTCCTTCGCGGGTTCCTTCATCCCTAATCCGTGTTCCTTCTGAAACGCCCCCCATTTCTCCGTCACCTCTTCAAACCACGGTCCCTTGTTATTTTCAAAAAGGGGTTCCCAGTCGACTGATTTGATGAAGAGAGCAGATTGCTCGGGGGTGAGGATGGTGTATTCGAGAGCGACCTCAATGCTCGTATTTGCCGACTGCGTAGAGCCCTTGATAGAGACGGGGACCCACTGACCTTCTTTTATTTCTTTCCATCGAGTCGTGGTAATACTATAAAACTCAGAGGTCCGTTTTCGATTTGCATCGACCGAGAAATGCTCAAATTGAACGGGCATTCCACCAGACGCATCGTCAAACGTAACCATCGTGGTGACTTGGGGGAAACCTTTCTGATGGATTATATTTTTCCAGACCGATTGAATCACTCCAGGCTTGATTTCCTCTTGCCGTTCGAAAATCATCTTGGACTTAAAGACGGGGATCACCCGGTGAATGTGATTGGATCGCGAATTCACCGAAATAGCCGAAGTCAAAGGCATTCCGTAGGGATCAACTTCTCGCTGGACCTTCACGTAGGCACCTTTCTCCGCCCGTTCTCCAGTTTCAGGATCTGGTTCTATCTCGGATGTTACCGGTGAAGTTCCCTTCCCATGATCCACGTACGATTTTCCTTTCTCTTTCCCTTTCCATCGAAACATAATGGAGCGTATGGCGTCAGGGGACTTTAAGGTGGTCATTTCATTGAGGGAAAAATTCATGCGTTGAGAAGGGGCACTAATCCACAAACAATGACAGTCGTGAACTGCTGTTGTGTCGTCCGGGGCGATCACTTTCGCACCGTACTTAAGCGTATAAAAGAAAACCCTTTGATCTCCGTACCCATCCGCGTCGATAAAGTAGTTGTCTAGCCGCTCAGGAATCTCTGAGAACTTGACCAAAGAACGAATCTGCGCTTGAGAAATACCTGCCGATGCGAAAAGACAAAGAGTCGCCGCGCCAAGCAATGAGCATCGAGCAATCATTTTGGATCCTCTACAAATGGCCTGAATAGGAAAGAAAGGATCTTAAGTATAGTTTCGTGTGCGCATGGAGTGGTGGGCTGGCCCAGGGCAAACGCATACTAAGTTGCAGGCAGGCCAAGGAGTTGCGTCAGGTATGT
>CAYMXM010000191.1:0-8749 GCA_964394065.1 uncultured Pirellula sp.
CTATCCCTCGCTTACGCCACGGGTTGTGATGGGGGACGCTTCGCGTCCACCCTCTACTCCTCACAATATAAAAACAGCATCTCTGGCAGAAGACGGAGAATTCCAAACACCGAGCCAGCTGTTCCAGCCTAAGTAGAAAGGCTCTTCCACACCCAAGGTAACCCCACGAACTTCGTCTGGAGCTACAAGAACACGAATTTCAAACTCCCATTCGTTCCCGACATAACGCTGCGTTAAATCGGCGATCTGACGGAGCGACGGTTGGTTGGGAAGGTTTTCAACAAACTGGTCCCATGTGAGTGGACCTACACAAATGGAAAAACGATTTTCCACATCCCAAACCCGATCCCCCACGATCGTGTTCTTCCCCAGTACGTTGTTGAAGTTCGCACCGAGCACCGCGATCGCCACCTGGGTCTGGTCCTCGACGTCGATAGAATGCCATTCTCCGACGAGAGGTTCGATGGCGCATTGCATCCCCGAAAAATCGGTGATCATATTTTGAAGGGACGCTTGCGACGGGCGTGGTGAGGCGAACAAACCTCCGTAGTAGATGAGGTACGAGTCGTTAAACGATAACTGGTCGCAAGCTCCCGGGAGTCGATTCCCTGTAAGGGCGAATAGCGCTTGCTCGGATGGGGATTCCCCTTGAGCGATCCAAGCCCGTTCCATCGAGATCGGGTAGGCGTGCTTCTCCCAAGCACGGTAGAAAAGACCCAAGAGTCGATTGTTGAAGATGTTCAAAAACTCGTAGAGGCTGTAGTCCTTGTTTCGAACCCGTTCCAAAAGAGTTTGCGTGTAGTGATCGGGCAAAACTCCCTGAGGGCCAAAAATGCCTTGAAAGGCGACGAACAACCTTGGACGAACATGCGACTCATCCGAAGGCTCCCAACGGGTTATTTCAGACGCAGGAAAAGCAGGGTCCAGCTCGGGCACGAGTTGGATCGGTTGCGCTGCAACCTTCTTTTCCACTCCGATCCCTTTACCACTTTCAATCTGCACTTTGCGGAGAAACTGCATGAAGCTGACTTCGGCAACCCGTTCCGCTAGGGACTCCGTATAACTTTTTTCTGGAGTACTCATATCAGCATCTTCGTCCCGCAACGAGCGACACCTCGATAAAGCTCCCCACTCTTCCCCCGTACTCGAAGCCGGGTGAACGAATTGATGGAAACCAGGGTCGAATAAAATCGATCGAGAACGGTCGCAAACAAGTAGAGACCGAGCGCCTCGAGTCGCTCTTCATCTACATCAATCGTGATGTCCAATCCTCGACAGAACCCAGCTCCTTTGTCGATTCCATCGAGCCGCGCGGTCGCTCGCTTGTACTCGATTTTTAGAATCCCATCGATTCCTTTCTGATACTCAGGTTGATCTTGCGAGTTGTACAGTCCAAGGATCTCTCGAAGCAAAGTACCATCCGCATCGCTTACGAGAGACAATTGGTTCAATGAAAGATGGGATATCAATCGCCAAACCCAGTCGTCCCGCTCGACGGGGCGCAAGGTGTGGGTTGGTTTGGTGACGAACTGAACGTTCAAGGGTCCCCCCACAAATTGCAAGGGTATAGAAGCATCTATATGGGAGGGTAAATCTCGATTGCAGCAAAGAGTCTTCACGTGAAGAGTCCACATTTCCTCCGCGCTCGGCTTTGACTGAAGATCGACAAGAGATAGGTAGACCTCCGTCCCTCGATCTCCCATCCCCTCGTCGGCATACCTTCGTCGACGGGTGGAGTTCCAATAGCGTTCGGATGAGTCGGATGTTCGGCGATGGCTCGGTAGATGGAATGGTTTGAATGCCACGGCGTTCCCTCCTCCAGGCTGCGTGGCGTTCACATCCCGAATCGTATGCACCTCCATTCCCTCCATCGAGCGATAGCTTGGGACGACCCGGTACTCTACCTGCGTCTCCGATAACTGAATCGGCTCGGCATCCTTCTCGAAGAGGTTCGTCACGGGGACACATCCGAGTTGAATTGCATCATCGACCCAACCGCTTTGAAGGTGAGGAAGAAATCGTTTTAAATATATGACGATCGCCAAATTCTCTGCTGCGACTTGAGGCCAGACCTCCGCCAGACGAAAGTCAACAAATCGAAACTTCTCTGGTAGTGCAAAGAACTCCCAAAGGAAACGAAACGCGCTGTTTACACGCGCATCGGGATCAAGAATTCCTTGTTCGGTTCCAAATCCGGTTTCGCTAATAACGTTTGGGCCTAGAAAAATCCCCTCTTTCGCTTTGTTCGAAAAGAGGCCGACTCCGACGGCATCCCGAAGCAATGTTTCGTAGAGGCGATTTCCACTACGAGACGGGCCTCCCAAATAGAATCTTAAACTCTCAAAATTCGTTTTCCCCCAATCCAGCTTGGTAGAGTACGGGGCCAGTTCGATTCGAACCGCTCCTTGAACCATGTTGCTCCAAGTCGGTTCGGTCTGAAACTGAAAGGGAGGTCTCAGGTACTTGGACTTTTGGATGAACAGAGGGGGGACCCACAGGCTATCACAGGTTCGATAGACACAGGCCTGCCCTCGCACCTCGTGGGTCTCCAAGACAGAACCTCGGTTCAAGCGGATCCCATCGAAGAGTTCCCCTCCGATAGCATCCAATTTGAACTGGGCGATCGCCGAAGAGGGGGTCGGTGCTAGATACTGAGGATATAGGGCAGAGATCATCGCTTGGCAGATCTCAGGAAACTCATCCTCGATCTTGAGGCGGATCCTAGCGGTCAACAACGCAAACGAATCGACGAGCCGAGAGACGTGTGGATCCTCGACCGAATCGGCCGATAGCTTCAGTCGGGAAGCCACCTTACTAAAACGTCCTCCGTATTCCTTGATTTCCTCCCGAATGAATGCGAGCTCTTCTTCGTATAGAGCAAACAGATTGTCGTTCACAGCGTGGTGTCCTTCACTTTGAATTCCTTGCTGACCGTGCTGAGCATCGAGTCGAACCGAACCGGCTCTGGAGATGGTTCCGCCCAGAGTACTCCGTCGATGACGAAGCGGACATGCCGTTGATATCGAGTCTTTTCATCGATCACCAACTCAACCCGTACATGTTGAAATCGAGTTTCAAACGATCGGATCGCTTGCTCAATGCTCTGGCGCAAGGACTCCATCGACGTCCCCGATTCCAGAACGACTCCAGAGAGATCCGGGATACCGTAGTTGAGCAGCGAACTGGGCAAGTGCGCCGCTCCTTTAGGAAGTTTCAGCAACGGTAGCCGGGTGTTCAATAAATTCTCTAGATCGCGACGGACACTGTTCTTAAGATCGCGAAGCAACTGCGCGCGCTCTTTGGGGAGCTCGCTCCGAACGGTTGGTTCGTTGTCGATAAGCCGATCCAAAAGACTCGGGAGTAGAAGCTGTTCGGAATGGATTCGACTCATTTTAGGGGGGGAAGGCTGTAGGCTGTAGGTCAGAAGGGCGAGGGGAGCGGATTTCTAGTGTGCGGCGTGTGACAGCGATAAAAATCGGGAAATTACTTCGGAACGCTACCATTCTAATCTAGCAGGCCACGCTTTGGATATCTGCACCCCTCTGCGCGAAGCTCGGTAGGGGGGAGGGGATTGCAATAGAAACGATAGTTAACTCGCTATCTCGATCTAAGATGGTAGCAGCGACCACTTCACACACCCTACGGTCACTTCACACACCCTACGACTACGACTCGAACCTTATTCGTAAGATTCGTCCGATTCGTGGTTATTTAACAAGCAGTTGAGAGCCCCTCGCTACTTGCGGGGGCTTGGAGGGCCCTGAATTGGCGGTTTGCAATGCGTTCATCGGGGGCAGGAGTTGGAAGCGTTGTTTAACGGAATGAATTCCGTTCTACATTGGTATTCTCTTGCAGGTTCCTGAATTGATATCTTCGGAAGAACTTTCAAGAGCTTTTGGTTTTTTTGAGAATAGGGAAGCGATCGATGTCACGAGTCGATGGAACGACGGACTACTCCAATGTCAATGGGCAATCGTCCCAAGCAGGTGCCGGCTTGGAAGGTGTGGATATGAATACCTTCCTCAAGCTGATGATCACCGAACTTCAAAACCAAGACCCCTTGAACCCGACCGACAACGCGGCACTCTTGGAACAAATCGGCCAGATTCGGAGCATCAGCGCGAACGACCAGCTCGTTTCGACTCTCTCCTCCTTTTCCAATACCCAAGAACTGACGACTGCTAGCAATCTCATCGGAAAGAAGGTTTCCGGACTCGACATCAATGGAAAAGAGATAGACGGGGAGGTTTCGAGCGTCTCGGTCAAGATTGACGAAAAAGATCGAAACAAGCGAACTGTACAAGTGCACGTCGACGGGCAAATAGTCGATATGAAGAACGTTCGAGAAATCAATTTGCCAGACTGACGACGGAATTCATTGCTAGCATTCCGATCAGTGCTGGGGAATAACCACATGAACGGAGTTGGGTGGCAATGGGATTAGCATCATCGCTTAGTACCGCGTTGACCGGAATGAACGCGGCCGAAACGCAGATCGATGTGCTCGGCAACAATCTTGCGAACTCCCAAACCGTTGGTTTCAAAGCCTCCGACGTCGTCTTCGCAACCCAGTTTCTCCAAACCCTCTCCATCGGGGGAGCTCCCACGGCTAATAACGGGGGGACCAACCCGCGCCAGGCTGGCCTCGGGGTTCAAGTCGCTGCGATCAATCCGAACTTCAAGCAAGGTACGGTTGAAATCAGCTCCTCTCCCTCGGACCTCGCGATCCAAGGGGACGGGTTCTTTCAGGTTCAAGGGGAGAACGGGGAACGTCTCTACACACGAAACGGGATCTTCCGCTTGAACGGGGCGAACGAGATGGTGACCTCTAACGGGCACCGACTTCTCGGCTACGGAGTCGATGATCAGTTCAATATCCAGTCGACGGTCCTAACCCCTTTGACGATTCCTTTGGGTACCGAAGCGATTGCGAAGGCGACGACGGTGGTCAACCTTCAAGGGACTCTCACTGCAAAAGGGGATATTGCGGACACCTCCAAAATTGTGCAGAGCGCGGTCCTGGGGAACGGGAGCATTCCTCGTCCTGAGGGAGGGAGCATTACTATTCAGAACGCTTCTACGCCGAGCGCTACCTCTCTTTCCGCCACTCATCAAGAAGGTGCTGGAGGTTCTCACCCCGAGGGGGCGTCCTACTCGTATCGATTCGCTTATGTCGACAGCAACGGTACCGAAAGCATGGCGAGTGATCTCTTTAACGTTTCGATTCCGGCTGGCAACAGTACCGCGGACAATTCAATCCTCCTGCAGGATCTCCCCCCTGCAACCTCGCAGTACTCGCAGGTTCGAGTCTATCGGGCGGTCACGGGAAACACCGACTACTCCTTGGTAGGGACAGCCGCTGCGGGTGGAACCTTTACCGACAACGATCCAACCGCTTCTCCGACTCTTCTCGACAACCAGGGGTTGACGGGGAACTATGCGTACATGGTCACTTACTACAAAGTAGGTGAACCCGAGTCTCGCCCCTCCCCAGTTCTCGGTCCTCAGAGCATCGTCAACGGCCGCATTCACTTAAACAATTTTCCTACTCCACCGGGAGTCCCTCCGGAAGGTGGTTTTCCGGCTTACGATGAGATCCGGATCTATCGAAATTTGTCGAACGACCCGAACTCTTTCTACTTGGTGGACACCGTTCCAGTAGGGGGAGAATACACCGACGGTCGGACCGACGCAGAGATCAGCAATCTCACGCTTCCCGGCAATCAACGGATCAACTTGGATGGTCCGGTTATCGATAGCAATACCCTTCTTACCGACATCGTTTCTCGTAGCGATTACGATTACACTCGCCCCTTCCAGGAAGGAGAGCTCTCCTTCACCGCGAGAAAGGGGGATCGGCTTCTTGAGACGAAGACCTTCCAAGTAACCTCGACCTCGACCGTTCAGGACTTGCTCGGGTTCATGAAGGATTCCCTCGGGATCCTTTCCGAGAGTGGGGATTCGATCAATCCGATCGGGCCTTCGAAGAACACGATCATCGGCGAGGGGGGGACGATCCAACCGAGCGCCTACATTTCGAACGGCGCTCTTCGATTCGTCAGCAACGCGGGTGTCGACAACGGCGTCACGATCGACTTGACCAGTTTCAAGCTGACCGACGCGACGGGTCACGTCTCCTCCCCCGATCTTGCATTCGGAACGGTTCAAGAAGCCAAGGGGCAGAGTGCGGTCACGGACTTCATCGCCTACGATTCGTTGGGAACGCCGATTCGGATGCGCATCACAGCGACGATGGAGGAGCGAAACGACTACCGAACGGTCTATCGATGGTATGCTGACAGCTCCGACAACTCGGTTGGGAACTCTAGCGATATCACGGTTGGGACGGGTCTGATCTACTTCGATGGAGACGGGAATTTCGTCAACGCAACGAACGATACGATCGCGGTGAGCCGAAGTGGATACCCGAGCACCGATCCCCTCCAGTTCAAACTCGACTTCACCGAATTAAGCGGGTTGGCTGCCAATACCGCTTCGTTGGCGGCGGCTCGTCAAGATGGTTCTCCACCGGGGGTTCTCAACAGCTACGTCATCGGTGAGGATGGTGTGATTCGCGGGGTCTTTAGCAATGGGATCTCTCGCGATTTGGGGCAGCTTCGACTCGCTCGATTTTCCAATCCGGGTGGGCTCGAACAGCGTGGGCAGAACATGTACGCACAGGGAATCAATTCCGGGTTACCTATCGCCGGTGGCCCGTCGGAGAACGGAATTGGTAAAATCTCGGCGGGTGCGGTGGAATTGTCGAATACCGACGTCGGTGGGGATCTGGTAACCCTCGTCCTCGCCAGTACGCAGTACCGAAGCAACGCTCGGGTGATCACCGCCACGCAGCAACTGTTTGAAGAGTTATTGAATTTACGACGATAAGCGAGCGACAGCAGATGATCCCATGGAAACGGAACTTGGATCGCGTTGATTTTCTATTGATCCTCGCCCTGGTTTGCTGGATCACCCTTCCCGTAATCGCCGGTTGCCGAACGAAGCTTCCCCAAGACAACCCAAGTCGCCTCTGGGAATACTACGGGCGGCAGCAGCCGTGAGACTTTGGCGGGTGAAGAAGAGATAACCACGAATCGTACGAATCTTACGAATGAATGCGGAGCGATGTTCGTAGTAGTAGGGTGTGTGAAGTGGTCGCTCTTTCCATCTTAGATCGAGCGGCAGATATCAAACTACCACCGTGGCCCGGGCGTCTCGCCCGGAGTTGGTGACCTTGGGTTCATAGGCATTTTTAACGCTCTCCTGTTGGCCTCCGTCTGGATGGGGGCTCGTCCCCCTCCGGACGCCGCTTTGGCGTCCTAGCAAGCGTCCCCCCACGCGCTCTTCCTCCGCCACGCAGCGGCGGAGGCTCCCCATCACAACCCGACGCGTTAGCGAGGGATAGCGTGCGAGTGCACGTAGCCCTTGTCGGGAATGTCTCTGGCGTCGGGTGGCACGTCCCTGAGGCACGAAGGGCGTGCTGCGAGACCTTGGATGGATGTCTGGTTGCCAGCGCTATCCCTCGCTTACGCCATGGGTTGTGATTTTCGGGGCTCGCTTACGCGTCGGCTATAAGAATCTCCGGATTTTGCTAACACATTGCAATTGGTGCATTGATAATGATTCGTCCCTTCTCCCCTCCACTTCTCCCTCTTAGGGCAGTCCGATGCTTAAACGAACCATTCGAAACTCGCTGCGCGTTGCTAGCTATCTTTTGAACTTTCGTCAAAGTGAAGAACATCTTGCAGCGCAATCGCATCGCTGGTGGACGAATCCCAACAATCAGAAACTTCCTCTGTTCCAGCATTGGAGCGGGTCTCTTCCAGAAGAGGCTTGGGATAGAATCGGAGGGGAGACGTACGAGTTCTACCAAAGAGTCTCCTCAAGCTTAGGTTTGGATAGCCCCGTCCGGCGAATCGTGGAATGGGGATGTGGAGGAGGTGCCAACGCAATCCATTTTGCAAAAGAGGTGGATACCTTTTATGGGGTCGACATTTCGGAAACGACTCTGCAGGAATGCGAAAGACAGATGGCTAAACGTGGGCTAACGAACTTCAAACCGATTTTGATCGATACCCAATCACCGGAGAAAGCCTGCGAGTCTATCTCTGAACCTATCGATCTTTTCTTGTGTGTCTACGTATTCGAACTTTTTCCCAGTGAAGCCTATGGGTTGAAGATCCTTCGCATCGCCTCTCAGCTTCTCAAACAAGGGGGAGTAGCCATCGTTCAGAACAAGTATCCCATCAACATTGTGACCCGTTCACAAAGATGGGGATATGGACTTGGCGTGGCGAACATGACGAGTTACCCGATCCATGAGTTTTGGAACAGTTGCATGGAGTGCGGGTTAACGCCTCAGTTTGTCCATCTGAAACCAAAGCAACCCTTGGTGAACGACGAACGCTATGCCTATTATTTCTTGACGAAAGACTAAAGGATGGGGGGGCCTGACGCATCGGTGGTAAGGGGTGGGACGCGAAGCGTCCTACCATCACAACCCGTGGCGTAAGCGAGGGATAGCACTGGCAACCACGCATCCCATCCGAGGTCTCACAGCACGCCCTTCGTGCCTCAGGGACGTGCCACCCGGCGTCCGAGATATCCCGACAAGGGCCACTTGCACTCGCGACGCACTTAATTTGGCTCCCTTCGCCCCCTTTGGGGAGAGGGGAGCGGGTACATTAAAGCGCAGCGCGTTCTAGGGCGCCAAAGCGGTGTCCGACGGGGACGAGCCCCGGTCGGACAA